>JBAXOO010000329.1:0-2791 GCA_037133235.1 Cyanobium sp. ELA507 | reverse complement strand
AGGCACTGGCGGGGAAGGGACTCTGGCCGGCCCAGAAGTCGGCCAGAGGCCCTCCCCCGCCAGTGCCTTCGAGGCGGTGCTGGGCCAGCTGGGCCTGCTGGCGCGCCTGGCCCCCGAACTGGATCAACTGCTCGAACAAGAGGCGCCCGCGGCACTGGAGCTCAATGAGCCGGCCCTGGTCAATCTGGTGACCCAGCGCGCCGCCTTGCTCAGCGATGCCGGCTTCGCCCTGTTGCTGCCGAGCGGCCTGCGCCAGGGGCAGCGCCTCGGCCTGCGGGCCCGCACGCTGGAGTCCGGCAGCGGTCAGCGGGGTGGCAAGGCGGCTCCCGCTGGTGGCGGCCCCGGCCTGGACCTGTCGGCCCTGTTCCGGTTCGAGTGGCAGGCGGTGCTGGGCGATCGACCCCTCAGCGCCGCCGAGCTGGCGGGCCTGCAGCGGGCCGCCGACCTGAAACGGCCGCTGGTGCGCCTGCGGGGTCAGTGGACCCTGCTCGATGCGGCCGCCGTCGCCGGCCTGCTGCGCCTGGCCGGCCAGCAGGCCGAAGCCAGCGGCGCCGAGCTGCTGCGCGGCGGCCTCGGCCTGGAGCGACTGGGATTGCCGGCGGAGCTGGAGCTGACCGGGGTGGAGGACGGCGGAGCGCTGGGGACCCTGCTGGCGGGAGATCTGCACCAGCGGGCCGAGGCCCTCCCCACACCGCAGGCCTTCGTGGGGGAGCTGCGGCCCTACCAACAGCGAGGACTGGGCTGGCTGGTGTTCCTGGGGCGGCTGGGGCTGGGGGCCTGCCTGGCCGACGACATGGGCCTGGGGAAAACCGCCCAGCTGATCGCTTCCCTGCTGGCCGACCCGCTGGCAGCACCGACCCTGGTGGTGGCGCCGGTGACCCTGCTGGGCAACTGGCAGCGGGAGCTGGAGCGCTTTGCGCCGGGGCTGGCGGTGGCCCTGCACCATGGCCCGGAGCGGCCCCGCAGCGCCACCGCCCTGAAGCGGGCGTTGAAGACCCTCGGCCCCGGGGGGGTGCTGCTCAGCAGCTATGGGGTGCTCAGCCGCGACGCCGCCCTGCTCGGCTCCCAGCGCTGGGGCCGGCTGGTGTTCGACGAAGCCCAGCAGCTCAAGAACCCCTACACCGCCATGAGCCAGGCCGCCGCATCCCTGGCCGGCGAGCGCCGCATTGCCCTCACCGGCACGCCGGTGGAGAACCGCCTCAACGAACTCTGGGCCCTGCTGCAGCTGCTCAACCCCGGCCTGCTGGGCAGCCTCGGCCAGTTCCGCCGGCGCTTCGCCATTCCGATCGAGCGCGATCGCGACGCCGCCGCGGCCGAGCGGCTGCGGCGGCTCACGGCCCCCTTCCTGCTGCGCCGTCTCAAGAGCGATCGCTCGATCCTGCCCGACCTGCCGGGGAAGATCGTGCAGACCGAGCTCTGCCAGCTCAGCGAGGAACAGGCCACCCTGTATCAGGCCGTGGCCGACGAGCTGCTGGAGCAGGCCGAGGCCAGTGAGGGCATCGAACGCCAGGGCCTGGTACTAGCCGGCCTGACCCGCTTGAAACAGGTGTGCAACCACCCCGCCCACTACCTCGACGACGGCAGCGATCTGGCGGGCCGCTCCGGCAAGCTGACCCGTTGCGACGAGTTGCTGGGCGCCATCCTCGAGGCCGGCGAGAAGGTGTTGCTGTTCACCCAGTACACCGCCTGGGGTGAACGGCTGGCAGCCCACCTGGCCCGCCGCTGCGGCCGTGAACCCCTCTGGCTGCATGGCGGCCTGGCCCGCGCCAGGCGAGACGAGCTGGTGCTGCGCTTCGCCGAGGACGATGGCCCACCGATCTTCCTGCTGTCGCTCAAGGCCGGTGGCACGGGCCTGAACCTCACGGCCGCCTCCCACGTGATCCACTACGACCTCTGGTGGAATCCGGCGGTGGAAGATCAGGCCACCGACCGGGCCCATCGCCTCGGCCAGCAGCGCAGCGTGCATGTACACCGCCTGGTGTGCGGCGGCACGGTGGAAGAGGGCATCGATGCCCTGATCGCCGGCAAACGGGATCTGGCCGAACGGGTGGTGGCCAGCGGTGAGCAGGCCCTCAGCAGCCTCTCCACCGAAGAGTTGCGGCAGCTGATCCGCCTGCGCGGCCCTCAGGAGAAGCCATGAGCACGGTGGGGCGCACGACGGCCAGGCGCAAGCGGGGCGAACCACTGGCCAGCCAGTGGTGGTCGCAGCGGTTCACCGCCGTGCTGGAGGGCTATGGGCTGGGGCCGCGGATGGAGCGGGGCCGCCGCTACGCCCGCGGCGGGCGGGTGCAGGAGCTGGTGGTGAAGGCGGGCCGTCTGGAGGCCCGGGTGCAGGGCTCGCGGGCCACCCCCTACCGGGTGAGCATCCGCAGCGAGGCGCCCGACAAGGAGCAGTGGCAGGTCCTGGAGTCGGTGTTGGCCACACGACTGGGCTGGGCGGCGCGGCTGCTGGCCGGGGAGGTGCCCTCAGAACTGGAGGCGGCCTTCGCCGAAGCCGGTGTGGCCCTGTTCCCACACCGCTGGGATGACCTGGAGGTGCGCTGTGGCTGCCCGGACGATGCCGAGCCCTGCAAACACATTGCCGCCGTGCTCTACGTGTTCGCCCAGCAGCTCGATGAGGATCCCTGGCTGCTGCTGGCCTGGCACGGCCGCGAGCGCCAGGCGCTGCTGAAGACGTTGCGTCTGGGTGCCGCCGCGGGTGCTGGCACGACCCCAGGAGCGGAAGCCCTGCCGCCCTGGTGGCCACCGGGATTGCGGGCCCGGCCCGACCCCCGCAGCCAGCCGCCCGATC
>JBAXOO010000328.1:0-2795 GCA_037133235.1 Cyanobium sp. ELA507 | reverse complement strand
CCACCGGGGTCGGCACCAGATCGCTCTGTTCTGCCGTGGCGGCCAGCTCCTGCAGGGCCCCTACCAGGTAGGCCTGGAACCCTTTCACCCGTTTGGCGATCAGCTCGGATTGCCCCACCGGGTTGGTGGCGATCTCCTGGAAGATTCGATCCCGCTGCTGTTCCAGGGCGGTGATCTCCAGCAGCAGGCCATCGCGGCGGCCGCGTAGCTGGGTGAGGGCGAGGTCTAAGGGGTTGGCACTGGCTGGCAAGCGATCGGCGGCTGACTCCTCTGCGCCCTTGCCCTCGGGATCGCCAGGCTCGATGGGTGGATTCGCCGCCAGGGGAGCAGCCTCCAGATTGGCCCCGGCCCAAGGGCTGGATGGCGAGGGGGTTGGCTCTGGGGCGCTGGGCTGCTCGGGTTGGGGAGGGTTGGCTGCAGCGGCAGCTGAGGGGTCGGGATAGATGTTCATGGCGACGGCGGAGAAGCCAGGTGGGCCAGGCGCTGCTCCAATTGCTCCCGCAGGGCGGTGGCGTCGAAGAGCACGGGCAACAGGTGGATGCTGCGCTCCTCACGGAAATAGAAGATCACCGGCAGCCCCGGCCAGAACAGTCGCCAGCCCAGCCAGGCGGCATAGGGGAAGCGGCGGATCTCCTTGTCCCCCCGCCAAACCACCAGATCTTCGGAGGCGAATTCCAACCGAAGCAGGCGGGCCTGCAGCAGCAGGAGACCGCCGAACAGCACCAGGGCAAGGGTGAGCCAGCGGGCTCCTCCCCAAACCGGTTGGAGGGCCAGGGCGAGCGGACCAAGCAGAGTGACGCCCAAGGGAACCCAATAACGGGATTCCAGACTCACGGACGGGGTCTGGGCACCGCCGACCGCTGGGGAAGAAGGCGCACTGGAGGTCATGGGCCGGGACGGGTTCGGGGAGGCAAGGCCCCTGCGGCGGAACCGAAACGGAGTCTCTCACGGGTACCGAACGCTGGCCCGGGCCTGGAGATCAGGAGCCGAAGAGGATCTGGGTCAGCACCACATCCACCAGGGCTACGGACACCAGGATCATCACCACCGCTCCCGTGGTGCTGGTGCCCACCTCCTTGGGACCGCCCCGGGTGGTGAGGCCCCAGCCACAGGCCAGGACGGCGATGATCAGGCCGAAGACCAGGGCCTTGAACAGCATCGAGGTCACATCGTTGGGCTCCATCCAGGTGCGCACCGAGTTCCAGAACACCGCCGGTGGCAGGCCGTAGAGCATGGTGCTGCTGATTTGGCCGGACCAGATCGCCAATAGGAAGAAGAGCAGGCACTGCACCGGGGCCATCACCACCATGGCCAGCACCCGCGGCACCACCAGGTATTCCACCGGATCGGTCCGCAGCATGGTGATCGCGTCGATCTGCTCGGTCACCTTCATGGTGCCCAGCTGGGCGGCGTAGGCCGTGGCCACCTTCCCGGTGAGCAAGGTCGCGGTGAGCAGCGGCGCAATCTCGCGTGACAGACCGAGGGCCAACAGGCCCCCCACGGCGGCGCTGGCCCCCTGTTTGGACAGCTCTGCGGCCACCTGGATGTTGAACACAGTGCCAGAGGCGAGCGCCGTGATCAGCACGATCAAAAAACTGCCCGGACCCGCCTCCAGCAGTTCCTGGAGGAGGTCGGTGACACCGATGCGGCCTCGGACGATGGCGCTCACCGCTTGACCACCGATCATCAGGCTGCTGCCCAGCCGGTTCAGCCAGCGGGGGGTGCGGGCCTTCATGGGGCGGCCTGGTGGTGGAGGTGCAGGCCCCGTTCGGGCCAACGGCGCATGATCACCAGGCCCAGCACCACCAGCACCGCCGGGATCAGGCCCATGCAGAGGCGAATGGCCACCAGGGCGGAATCGGGTTGGAGGATGCCGCGGGAGGCCTGGTAACCGCTGAGGCTCATCAGGTTGCCAAACAGAAACAGGGCCACGCTGATGCAGACCTTCTGGCCCAACACCATCCAGGCGCTCAGGAGGCCGGCCGGTTTCTCAGGGTCGGCATCGATGGCATCGGGCAGCAGGGACCAGGGGATCAGGTAGGCGGTGGAGGCCCCCAGCCCCACCAGCAGGATGGCGCCCAGCAACAACACCAGCCGCAGCAGGTTGCCCACCGATCCGGTGGGGGCCACGGCCGCATCAAGGGGCAGCATCACCATCGCCGCCAGGCAGCCGGCGATCCAGAGCCAGGTGCCCCAGTGGAGGGCCTGGATCCGCCCCCGCACGGCCGCAACCCGGGTCCAGATCTGGAGGCCCACCAGGGTCATGATCTGGAAAGGCAGCAGGATCCAGTTGCTCCAGCTCTCGGGCAGTCGCATCACCACCGGCAGGTAGATCAGCGCCGCGGTCTGCATGATCTGCAGGGCGCACCAGAGCATCAGGTAAAGCCCCAGCACCATCATGAAGCGGCCATTGCTGCCGACCCGCTTGATTTGACGGCGGGTGGAGCCACTTTCCACCTGGGGCTGGCTGGCGTTGCGGGCCATCGGGGCGATGCCCCAGGCGCAAAGCAGGGTGCACAAGGCGATCACGGCGCCGGAAAGCAGGCCGAGTCGCAGGTAGTTGCCGGCGATGTGGTGGTCCTTCAACAGGATTCCACCGAGCACGATGCCGATCAGGCTGGCGATGATCGAGCCGGTAAAGCGGCTGGTGTTGAGCTGGGTGCGCAGGGTGGTGCTCTCGGTGAGCTCGGCCGGCAGGGCCGAATAGGGGAGGTTCACGCAGGTGTAAAGGCTGTTGGCAACCACCGAGATCGCCACAAACACCCAGAACTTCACCCAGATGCCGCCGGGGGGCA
>JBAXOO010000327.1:0-2806 GCA_037133235.1 Cyanobium sp. ELA507 | reverse complement strand
CTTCCAAGGCGGCCTCGATGGCCCCGTAACAGCGCTCCAACTGGGCGTCGCTGATGCAAAGGGGCGGCAGCAGGTAGACCACCTGGCCCAGGGGGCGCAGGAAGACGCCGTGCTCCCAGGCCCGGGCCTGCAGCGCCCGGCCGGCGGGGTTGAGGTAGCCCGGGTTCTCCACCGCCAGGTCGAAGGCGGCGATGCTGCCCAGCAACCGTGGTGCCCGCACCCTTGGGTGCTGGGCCAGCCGCTCCAGGTGGGGCCGGTGGCGCGCCTCCATCGCTTCGTGGCGTTCGGGGGCCTGTTCCAGCAGATCGAGGCTCGCCAGGGCCGCCGCACAGCCCAGGGGGTTGGCGGTGAAGCTGTGGCCATGGAACAGGGTGAGGCTGGGGTCGGTCCCCACGAATCCCTGGTAGAGCACTTCGCTGGCCAGGGTCACCCCCATCGGCAAAAAGCCGCCGGTGAGGCCCTTGGAGAGGGCCATGAGGTCGGGCCGAATTCCAGCCCTGTGGCAGGCGAAGAGGCGGCCGGTGCGCCCGAAGCCGGTGAGCACCTCATCGGCGATCAGCAGGGCCCCCGCCTGGCGCACCCGGCCTTCCACCTGGCGCAGAAACTCCTCCCGCACCATCGCCATGCCGCTGGCCCCCTGCACCAGGGGTTCCAGGATCACGGCCGCGGTGGGCACCTCCAGCAAGCGATCCAGCACCGCCAGGGCCTGGCCTTCCCGTTCCTCGACCTCGCTGTCGTGCCAGTGGGTGGCGGGCCAGGGGGCCCGGGCCACGGCGAAGAGCAGGGATTCGAAGGGCTGGGAGAAAAGGGAGCGCTCCCCCACCGCCATCGCGCCGAAGGTGTCCCCGTGGTAAGCGCCGCTGAAGGCGACCAGCTGGCGGCGTTCGATGCCCTGGTTTTGCCACCACTGCCAGGCGATCTTGAGGGCCACTTCCACGGCAGTGGAACCGTTGTCGGAAAAGAAAACCCGCTCCAGGCCGCTGCGGTTGCTCAGGCGGGTGGCCAGGGCCTCGGCCCCCGGGTGGCTGAAGTTGGCAAAGATGACTTGCTCGAGGGTGCGGGCCTGGGCGGCGATGGCCGCGGCAATGGACGGTTCGGCGTGGCCGTGCAGGGTGACCCACCAGCTGCTGATGGCGTCGATCCATCGCCCACCATCCGCGGCGATCAGTTCGGCCCCTTCCCCCTGCACGATCGGCGCCGGTGGCCGGGCCGTGGCCACCTGGGTGCAGGGGTGCCAGAGGTGGGGATGCCAACCCGGGTCATCGCCATCGCTGCGCTGCATGGTTAGGCCAAAGGGGTGGGGGCGTTGGCCATGATGGAGCGGCGCTGCGCCCGCTGCCGGCCTAAGGGCGGCCCTGGGGCCTCAGCGGCGGCATTGCGAGCTGTGGGGGGCTCCCTGCAGGGGCCCGCAGCGGGTCCACAGCCGGAAGCTGTCTTCGATCTCGGTGAAGAGCACCAGGATGCCCGTGCAGAGGGCGGCAACCAGGGCGCTGACCAGCAGGTGCCGCTTGCTCATGGCCCCAGGCTACGGAAACCTTCGCACCGCCGCCATTGCTCCTGCAGGCGGTGGCGGTTGAGGGGGTTGAGGCGCGGCAGCTCCGCCAACACCGGCACCCCGCCCAGCTCCTTCAAGGTGCGGGGGTTGTCCGGGTGGGGATCGCCGTTGAGCACCAGGCCAAGCACCGCAATCTGGCGGCGGGCCAGGGCCTCCAGTGAGAGCAGGGTGTGGTTGAGGGTCCCCAAGCCACTGCGGGCCACGAGCACCACCGGCAGGCCCCAGAGCTGGATTTGCTCGATCTGAAGCCAGTCCCGCCGCAGCGGCACCAGCAGCCCGCCGGCCGTTTCCACCACCAGGGGGCCCTCCCCCGCTGGCAGGGCCAGGCGTGCCGGGTCCAGGGTGAGACCCTCCCGCTCGGCGGCCCAGTGGGGGGAGACCGGCGCAGCCAGCCGGTAGGCCTCCGGCACGATCCGCTCCGTCGGCAGATCCAGCAGGGCCTGCACCCGGCCCCGGTCGCCGCCCTCCTCCAGGCCGCTTTGCACCGGTTTCCAGTAGCGCGCCCCGAGGCCTTCCACCAGCAGGGCGCTCACCACCGTTTTGCCTACGTCGGTGTCGGTGCCGCAGACCACCAGTTGCATCAGCGCCGACATCCCAACAGCACCAACACATCCCAGCGCAGGGGAGCCCGTTCTGGCCAGTGGGCCAGCAGGCGGCGCAACTGGCCGGGGCTGAGGGGGGGATGGGGCGACGCCGTGGCCCCCAACTGGCTCAGCAGCCGCAGGGTGGCCAGGCCGCCGCAGCTGGGCCTGCTGAAGCGCAGCCGCTGGGTCCGGTGCAGGTCCAGCTGGTCGGCCGCTCCAGCCACCAGCTCTTCGGCCCGAGGGAGGGGAAGGGCGGTGCAGGGCACCCCGGCGGCGGCGGCGGCCTCCTGCCAGGCCCCAAAGCTGCCCGCCACCGGCACCGCCAGCACCAGCCAGCCCCCCGGGGCAAGGTGACCGCACCAGTCCCGCAGGCTGGCGCTGGGGGTTGCCAGCCATTGCAAGGCGAAGCTGGAGACCAGCAGGGCCGCCCGATCGAGCTGATCGGGCAGCTGGCCATTGAGATCCCAGGGGGGCAGGGATCCGGCCAGGGGATTACGGGCCAGCAGTTCGGGGCAGAGATCCACCTGGTGGGGCGGCCGGGCCGCAAGCTCCGGGCGCTGGGCCAGCAGGGCGCGGCTGAGCAGACCGCTACCCGCTCCGAGGTCGGCGATCGGGCCCAGGGGCAGGGGGAGCTCCCGCACCAACCTGGCGAGCCGCCAGGCCACGC
>JBAXOO010000326.1:0-2812 GCA_037133235.1 Cyanobium sp. ELA507 | reverse complement strand
GACCAGGTGCTGGTGAGCCAGGGAGATGGCCGCCGCCTGGATCCCCTCGGCACGGGGCCGGCCGAACGGCAGTGGAGCGCTGGGCGGAGCTGGTGGTGCTCTGCCCCGGCAGTCGCTCCGCGCCCCTGGCCCAGGCCGCCGCCCTGCTGGAAGCGCGGGGCCTGCGCTTGCTGACGGCAATCGATGAGCGCTCCGCCGCCTTCTTCGCCCTCGGCCATGGCAAGGCCACGGGCCGGCCGGCGGCCGTGATCACCACCTCGGGAACGGCGGTGGCCCAGCTGCTGGCGGCGGCGGTGGAAGCTGATCTCGGCACCGTGCCGCTGTTGCTGCTCAGCGCCGACCGACCGGAGCGGTTGAAAAACTGCGGTGCCAATCAATCCGTACCCCAGGAGGAGTTCCTGGCGGTCTGTTGCCGCTGGGTGGGCCTGGGCTGCGGCGACGGTCTGGCGGCGATGACCGTCGCCGAGCGGCAGGCGATGGCGGCCCGGGCGATGGGCGCGGCCCGCGGCAATGGCCTGGGGGCGCCGGCCGGTCCGGTCCATCTCAATCTCCCCTTCGACGAACCGCTCCATATCGGCGGCCCGGCCCTCGCGGCCCTGCTCCTGGAGCAGTCGCCGCCATGCTGGCCCCAGGCTTCGGTATCCGCAGCGCTTCCTGGCCCCGTGGGCTTGAGAGGTGCTGGCTCTGGAGATGCTGGCGCCGCCCTCGATCCCGATCGGCCCGGGGTGGTGGTGGCCGGCCCCTGGCGCGGCGATCCGGCCGATTGGTCCGGCCAGGTGCGGGCCCTGGAGCACTGGCTGCAGCGCAGTGGCTGGCCGCTGCTGGCGGATCCGCTTTCGGGCCTGCGCGGCCTCAAGAATTGGCCGCTGGTGGCTGCCTATGACCTGATCCTGGAGGCTCCGCCCCCGCAGCTGGCGGTGGACCAGGTGCTGCGGCTCGGCTCGCTGCCGGCCAGTCGTCGCCTGCAGCAATGGCTGCAGGCCCTGGGCGGCGACCAGGTGCTGGTGAGCCAGGGAGATGGCCGCCGCCTGGATCCCCTCGGCACGGTGCCGGCCGAACGGCAGTGGAGCGCTGGGCTGGAGCGCTGGCTTGCGGCCAGGCCCGGCCTGGAGGAGGACGCGCCGCCCGCCGCCGCCTGCCTGGATCTGCAGCGGCACTGGTGCCGCGCCGATGCGGCCGTGCAGGGCTGGCTCGATCAGCAGCTCGAGGACCCGGATCGGCTGGGGGAGGTCTGGCTGGCCCGCCAGCTGAGCCGCCTGTTGCCTGCGGATCTCCCCTTGATGCTGGCCAGCAGCAGTCCGGTCCGGGACTGGGAGAGCTTCGGCGATCGGTCGGCGCCCCATCGCCGCATCCACGGCTTTCGCGGCGCATCCGGCATCGATGGCACCCTGTCGATGGCCTGTGGGCTGGCTGAGGCCCATGGGCAGCTGGTGCTGGTGACGGGGGATCTGGCCCTGCTGCACGATGCCAATGGCTGGCTGTGGCAGCGGCAGCTGCGCGGACGCCTGACCGTGGTGCTGATCGAGAACGGCGGTGGCGGCATCTTCGAGCAGTTGCCGATCCGCACCGAGCCGGCGGCGGCCCTGGATTTCGAACGGCTGTTCGCCATGCCCCAGTCCCTCGACCAGCTGGCCCTGGCCGCCGCCTATGGCGTCCCCGGCCGCCGGCTGGAGCGGCCCGAGGACTTGTCCATGGTTGTGGACTGGGCCCTGGCACAACCGCTGGCCCTGGTGGAGGTGCGCACGGATCGGCGCGCCGATGCCGAATTGCGTTGCCGGCTGCGCACAATGGCGTCCCGGCAGCTCCCGCTTCCATGACCTCCGCCAGCGCCCGTTCCAGCAGCAGCTCGGCTGAGGGCCCCCAGCCGGTCCAGGCGGTGAGCTGGCAAAGCGTCGGCCGCTACCAGGACATCCGCTTCGAGCGCAGCGATGAAGGCATCGCCCGCATCACGATCAATCGCCCCGAAAAGCGCAATGCCTTTCGGCCACGCACCGTGCAGGAGCTCTGCGACGCCTTCTCCAGGGTGCGCGATGACACGGCCATCGGCGTGGTGCTGTTCACCGGTGCCGGCCCCGCCGCCGATGGCGCCTGGGCCTTCTGCGCCGGCGGCGACCAGAGCGTGCGCGGCGATGGTGGCTATGTGGATGAGGACGGCCTGCCGCGGCTGAATGTGCTGGATCTGCAGCGCCTGATCCGCAGCCTGCCGAAGGTGGTGATCGCCCTGGTGGCGGGCTACGCCATCGGTGGCGGCCAGGTGCTGCACCTGCTCTGCGATCTCAGCCTGGCGGCCGACAATGCCGTCTTCGGTCAGACCGGACCGCGGGTCGGCAGCTTTGACGGCGGCTTCGGCGCCGGCTATCTGGCCCGGGTGGTGGGCCAGCGCAAGGCCCGTGAAATCTGGTTTCTCTGCCGCCGCTACAGCGCCGAGGAAGCCCTGGCCATGGGACTGGTCAACCGGGTGGTGCCGCTGGAGGCTCTGGAGGCGGAAGGGGTGCAGTGGGCGCGGGAGGTGCTGGCTCACAGTCCCACGGCGATCCGCTGCCTCAAGGCGGCCTTCAATGCTGAAACCGACGGGCTGGCGGGCCTGCAGGAGCTGGCGGGTCAGGCCACCCATCTCTTCTACCGAACGGCTGAGGGCCAGGAGGGCCGCAACGCCTTCCTCGAAAAGCGCGATCCCGATTTTTCCGGCTCGCCATGGTTGCCTTGAGTGGACCTGGCTGCCTTGAGTGGACCCGGCTGCCTTGATTGAACTGGCTCCCTTGAGTGGACCCGGCTGCCTTGATTGAACTGGCTCCCTTGAGTGGACCCGGCT
>JBAXOO010000325.1:0-2815 GCA_037133235.1 Cyanobium sp. ELA507 | reverse complement strand
GCGGTGAACTTCATGGAGCTGCTTTCCGGTTCGGACTGCGAGGTCGATGAGTTCCAGCTCAGCGACGACCCTTCCCTGCTGGGTGACCTCAACGGCAGCACCCTGGCGGAGCTGGAGCTCAGACGCCGGACCGGAGCCCTCGTGCTGGCCGTGCGCACCCCGGATCCGCAGCGGAACGGGGGTGAGAGCCGCTTGATCGCCAATCCCGGCGGCGACGTGCGCCTGGGGCCCGGCCAACTGCTGGTGGTGCTGGGGAGCCAGCACCAGCTGGCCAGCTTCGCCAGGCTGCTTGGCACGGCCCTCGTGGATGTGGCCGAAATGCCTCGCTGAAGCGCGCTGACCCGCCCCCCTGGCGCCATACGATCGCCCCAACCGAGCAGCATCGCGATGGTGGCCAGCATCCCCGACTCCGCGAACCCCGAGCAGGCCCCCGCAGCCGGGCTCCACCCTCAGGACAAGCCGAGCCCGGTGGCTCTGGTCACCGGCGCCAGCCGGGGGATCGGCCGGGCCATCGCCCTGGAGCTGGGCCGTTGCGGGGCCACGGTGGTGGTGAACTATTCCAGCTCCCCCGAGGCCGCGGAGTCAGTGGTGGCGGAGATCACGGCGGCCGGCGGCCGCGCCTGGAGCGTGCAGGCCGATGTGGCGGATGAAGAGCAGGCGGAGGCCATGGTGAAGACGGTGCTGGAGCGGGAGGCACGGCTCGATGTGCTGGTGAACAACGCCGGCATCACCCGCGATGGTCTGCTGATGCGGATGAAGACGCACGACTGGCGCCAGGTGCTCGACCTGAATCTCACTGGTGTCTTCCTCTGCACCCGGGCGGTGAGCCGCAGCATGCTCAAGGCCCGCCACGGCCGCATCATCAACATCACCTCCGTGGTGGCCCTGATGGGCAACCCGGGCCAGGCCAACTACAGCGCCGCCAAGGCCGGCGTGATCGGTCTGACCCGCAGCTCGGCCGCCGAATTCGCCAGCCGCGGCATCACGGTGAACGCCGTGGCCCCGGGCTTCATCGACACCGCCATGACCCAAGACCTCAACCAGGAACCGATTCTGGCGGCCATTCCGCTCGGGCGCATGGGCCAACCCGAGGAGGTGGCCGGTGCGGTGCGCTTCCTGGCCTTTGATCCGGCGGCTGCCTACATCACAGGCCAAGTGTTGCAGGTGGATGGCGGCATGGTGATGCGTTAATTCAGGAAAGATTCAGGAGATTGGCTGACGCAAATCGTCGCGCAATCGCCTGATTTTCTGCAGCAATCGCAGGCGCCGGCCTCGGGCCGTGATGGTGAGAAATAGACGGATAGGAATATACACGAGTGCCATCACAAAACCCAGCGTGGTGATCACCAAAAACACCATGCCATTGGCAGAGGATGAAGGGTCCAGACCACTTCCCGCAATGGCTTCTTCCAGGGTTTGCTGCAGGATGTCTTCCATCAACCATCGGGATCTAGGCCATGCTAGCCAGCCCGATCACAGCCTGAACCGGTAAGCCGATCAGAACCACTCAGCCACTTGATCTTCTGCGCTGTTCACGTTGGCCTCCGGGGTGGTGCGGCTGAAAGCCAGGGTGATCGAGCGCCTCTGCTCACCATCGGCCGCTACGGCGGTGATCGGGTAGATCTGCTCCCCATCGCGGAAGGGAACCTGCACCTTGAACGTGCCGTCGCTGGAGAGGGGAACCGCCTCCTCCCCGATCCGCAGGAGAGCGGAGGGTTCGGTGGCGCCGTAGACGATCAGTTCGGCGTCGGCCACCAGCCAGAAGCTGCGTTGGCGAGCCGCCAGGCCGGCACCCGAATCGTTGCGACCACTGGCCCAGAGGCCCACACCAGAGCGCTGGCCACCGGCGGCGCTTTCGTCCTGCTGCCACTGCTCCAGAAAGGCCTCGGAGCCGTGTCCAAGGCGGCGATGGGCACCGCTGGCCTGTTGGTAGAGGCGTTCATGCAGCCCCAGGGATGGTGATGGCGAGGGTGAGGGAGGGACTTCGAGAGCAGGATTCTCCACCCCATCGAGGGAGAAGGGCAGGAACCGATCGGCAACGATCCCGGCGGGGCCCTGGGCGGGCATCCTGGCCACACCCGACACCGCCAGGGAGATCCAGCCACCGCCAAGCCGGCGTAAGCCCAGTTCCACCCGGTAATCCCGATCACTCATGGGCACCGGCAGATACCACTCGTGGGCGCCCGCATCGACCACCACTTCCTGAAGGGTGTGGGGATGGGCGTGGCCATCCTGCCGGCCGGTGACATCCTCAAGCCGCAGCACCAGCGACCCTGCACCGGCCGCTAGAGCCGACTCTCGATCGGCCGGGCTGATCTCCCAGAACACGTAGGCCCACTGGGGATCGCGGGGGAGGAACACCACCCGGCTCTCCCCCTGGTCCGAGGGGCTGGGCGGAAGCTCGGCCCCCAGCACTGGCAGCTGCGGGGCTTCACCAGCGCCAGATCGTGGTGCCTCCCCTCCCGCAGCAGGGACCGATGCGGCGGCGGCACTGGGAAGCCCTAGGTCGCGAAAAGGCTCGGCTTCAGGGGCGCTGCCCTGGGATTGCATCGCCAAGAGCAACTGGCGCTTGATGCCGCGGCTCAAGCGGCCGATCCCCAGGCGGCTCCCAACGTCCCGCAACTGACTCAGGCTCAACTGGCCCAGGTTTTCCGAGGGAAATCCGGAGGCCGCCATGGAGTCGCGTTGCGAAAGTTGATCCATCGTCTAGGGCCGACGCGCTTTCCAACAGCTGTGTCAGCAGATGGCCACGCTCCCCGGGAGCAAGCCCAATCGGCGCTCCCCGGAAAGCCCGACGCGCTATGCAGTGATGCGA
>JBAXOO010000324.1:0-2840 GCA_037133235.1 Cyanobium sp. ELA507 | reverse complement strand
GGGTGCTCGATCGCGATGGCAAGGAGATCGGCACCACCACCGCCAGCAAGGATGGGCTCCAGGGAGAGCGGCTGAGGCTGGTGGTGGTGAGTCCGGAGCCCCAGGCCCAGCGGTTTGAACTGAAGGAGTTCACTGCCCAGGCGATGGTCTATTGAGCAGAGCATGTTGATGAAGGTTGAGCCTGGGCGAGCGTCCAGAACGCGGGACCGTCTCCGGTCACGATCGATCCAGCTCCGCTCCCGCGCAGGTGCTGGCCTCGCCATGGCCCTGGCCTTGCTGGTAGGAGGTTGCCAGGGCGGACCGAAAACTCCGGAGAATCTGCAGGTGGTGATCGCCACGGGGGCAGGCTCCGATCAGGTGGTGCGCAGCAGCCTGCAGAGGCTGGCCACCCAGATGACCACCGAGTTCATGAGCAACAACCCTGGCACCAATCTCCACCTCCGTTTCCTGGAGGAGGGCGATCTGGCGGCCAGCGTGCGCGACCACAGCACCCTCGGGGCCGGACCTGATGTGGTGATCAGCCGGGTGGCTCCTACTGCCAGGCTCTCCGGCGAGGGGCTGATCGTTCCCAGCGCGCTTGAGCCGGAGCAGCTCGATCCCCTGCGGATCCAGTTTCTGCAGCGCTTCCGCCAGGGCAACCAGTTTCGAGCTCTGCCCTTCCTGCTCCAGCCCAGCCTCGCCTGTTACAACCGCGAGCGCCTGCCCAAGCCCCCCGCCACCCTGGATGAGCTGGTGCAGAGGGCTGCTGAGGGGGCGCGGGTGGGCTTGCCCCTGCAGATGGATGACCTGCTGTGGTCGGCCAGTGGCTTCGGGGCCTCCAGGCCGCTGCTGCAGGCCCTGGACGAGGATCAGGGAACGCGGCGGCCCCTGAGCCCCGCTGATCGCACCAAGGTGCTGGTCTGGCTGGGTTGGCTGTACCGCGCCAATGTGCAGCCCACCCTCCAGTTCGTGGACACCTCCGATGGGCTTGTACAGAGGCTGGCCAGCCGTCAGCTCGATTGGATCAGCTGCAATGCCACCGCCATCCCCCAGCTGCGGCGCAGCCTCGGTTCGCGGCTGGCGGTGGCCCTGCTCCCCGCCGGACCGAATGGTGAGCCGGCTCAGCCGTTGGCGCGGCTGCTGCTGCTGAGCTTCGGCCGCGATTCCACCCCTGGCCAGCGCCGTGTGGCCGAACGGTTTGCCCTGTTCGTGCTCAACGACTTCAGCCAGAACAACCTGATGGTGAGGGCGGTGGGCAACATGCCGGTGAACCAGAACGTGATCGTGCCCGTGAAGGAATCGCCGCAGCTGGCCACGATGCAGCGCAGCCTGGAGAACTCGATCGTGCCGGACTTCCGCCAGGGCATTGGTCTGCGCAGTCGTACCGATGAGTTGCGCCTGCTGCTCAAGCAGAACGTGTACGGCGAACAGTCTCCCCAGAAGGTTCTTGAGGCCATGGAAGCTCTTGCCAACCCCACACCGGAGCGCGCGCCATGACCCAGCTGTTCTATGAGATCGGCGGTTGGATCGGGCTGCTGGGCCGCGGCTCGGTGTTGCTCCAGGTGCTGGTGTCTGTGGCTCTGCTGCTGGGCTACCGGGCCTGGCGGTTCCGGGGTCGGGGCGCCCTCTCCCCTTGGCGTGCCGTGCTGGCCAAGCTGGTGCTGGCGGCCTTGCTCAGTCTCGTCAGCCTCCTGTTGCCCAAGCTGGGGCTCCCCGGTGGGCTGGTGGGTCTCATTGGCCAGCTCACGGCCATCTGGACCGCCCTTTCCGCGCTCCGGCTGCTGCTTCGCCGGGTCGTGGATGGCGAGGAGGTGGATGCCTACTGGCAGCGGGCCGTGCTCCCCCTGTTCCTGGTGCTGTTGGTGGGGGGGCTGGTTTATCGCCTCGATGGTCTTGAGGCAGTCGGCGGTGTGCCCCTGCTGAAGCTGTTCGACAAGAACCTCACCCTGGCCAATCTGCTGCTGCTGCTGGGTCTGCCCTACTTCCTGGTGGTGCTCTCGGAGTTGCCGGTGTTGCTGCTCGGCAATCTGCTGGGTCGGTTGATCGGGATGGAACCCGGCAACCGCAAGGCGCTTGAGCTGATCCTGCGCTATCTGCTGATCGGCGTGGGCACGATCTGGCTGGCCGACCGGATCGGCCTCAACAGCACCGCCATCGCCGCCATCGCCGGTGGCCTTTCGGTGGGCCTCGGTTTCGGTGTTAAGGAGGTGTTCTCCAACTTCGTGAGCGGCCTGTGGCTGCTGTTTGAGGGTTCGGTGCATCCCGGCGATGTGCTGATCCACGAAGGCGACATCTGCCAGGTGCGCAAGCTGGGGCTCAGGGCCACCACCCTCTGGCGCGACGGCGACAACGCCGAACTGCTGGTGCCCAACCAGACCTTCTTCACCTCCACGGCCACCACCTACACCGGCACCGATGACCGTCGCCGGGGCCAGGTGCTGATCGGCGCCGGTTACCAGCACGATCCCGAGCAGGTGATCGCCGTGCTGGAGGAGGTGGCCCGCGCCAATCCGCGCGTGCTGGCCGATCCCCCGCCGAAGGTCTTTGTGATGGACTACGGCGCCTCGTCGATCGATTACTCCCTGCGTTTCTCGATGGCGGATCCGATGACCAACCTCGGCATCTCCAGTGAGCTGCGCCGCGCGATCTGGCAAGCCTTCAAGCAGCACGGCATCGAGATCCCCTTCCCCCAGCGGGTGGTGCATCAGGCCCGCTGAGGCACGGAGCCGCCTGGGCGGTGCTGCGACCACCGGCGGCCCGCAGCGGCAGCTGGCGCCTCCCAGGCCTTCAGCGCACCCCCAGCCATTTGTGGCTCTGCAGGCTCAGCCGCCAGGCCGGATGGCTCTGCACAAAGGCCACCG
>JBAXOO010000323.1:0-2842 GCA_037133235.1 Cyanobium sp. ELA507 | reverse complement strand
AGCGGTTTACCGAGAAGGCCATCAAGGTGATCATGCTGGCCCAGGAAGAGGCCCGCCGCCTTGGCCACAATTTTGTTGGTACCGAGCAAATTTTGCTCGGGTTGATCGGCGAGGGCACCGGCGTGGCAGCCAAGGTGCTCAAGTCGATGGGGGTCAACCTCAAGGATGCCCGGGTCGAGGTGGAGAAAATCATCGGCCGCGGTTCCGGTTTCGTGGCGGTGGAGATTCCCTTCACTCCCAGGGCCAAGCGTGTGCTGGAGCTCTCCCTGGAGGAGGCCCGCCAGCTCGGCCACAACTACATCGGCACCGAGCACCTGCTCTTAGGGCTCATCCGCGAAGGCGAGGGCGTGGCCGCCCGGGTGTTGGAAAACCTCGGCGTTGACCTCGCCAAGGTGCGCACCCAGGTGATCCGCATGCTCGGCGAGACCGCCGAAGTAGCCGCGGGCGGCGGCGGCAAAGGCTCCACCAAGACCCCCACCCTCGACGAATTCGGCACCAACCTCACCCAATTGGCTGCGGAGGCCAAACTGGATCCCGTGGTCGGTCGCCACAACGAGATCGACCGTGTGATCCAGATCCTCGGCCGCCGCACCAAGAACAACCCGGTGCTGATCGGCGAGCCCGGCGTCGGCAAGACCGCCATCGCCGAAGGGCTGGCCCAGCGCATCACCCAGGGCGATATCCCCGACATCCTGGAGGACAAGCGGGTCCTCACCCTTGACATCGGCCTGCTGGTGGCCGGCACCAAGTACCGCGGTGAGTTTGAGGAGCGGCTCAAGAAAATCATGGAGGAGATCCGCTCAGCTGGAAATGTGATCCTCGTGATCGACGAGGTGCACACCCTGATCGGCGCCGGTGCGGCCGAAGGGGCCATCGATGCGGCCAACATCCTCAAGCCCGCCCTGGCCCGCGGCGAACTTCAGTGCATCGGGGCCACCACCCTCGATGAATACCGCAAACACATCGAGCGCGATGCGGCCCTCGAGCGCCGTTTCCAGCCGGTGATGGTGGGTGAGCCCTCCGTGATCGACACGATCGAGATCCTGCGGGGTCTGCGGGAGCGCTATGAGCAGCACCACCGCCTGCGCATCTCCGATGAGGCGCTCGTGGCCGCCGCCACCCTGGGCGACCGCTACATCTCCGACCGCTTCCTGCCCGACAAGGCGATCGATCTGATCGATGAGGCCGGTAGCCGGGTGCGGCTCATGAACTCCAAGTTGCCGCCCGCCGCCAAGGAGGTTGATAAGCAACTGCGGGGCGTGCAGAAGGAGAAGGAGGACGCGGTGCGTCAGCAGGATTTCAGCAAAGCCGGTGAACTGCGCGATAAAGAGGTGGAGCTGCGCGAGCAGATCCGTTCGATCCTGCAGGCCCGCCGTGATGAGGAGCCTGCCGAAGCCACCACTGGATCGGAGTCCGTCGCGGTTGCCGAGGAGGGGTCCTCCTTCGCGGCTGAATCCACGCCGGAGGCGCGCACACCGGTGGTCACGGAGGAAGACATCGCCCAAATCGTGGCCTCCTGGACCGGCGTACCGGTGCAGAAACTCACCGAGAGCGAATCGGTGAAGCTCCTCAACATGGAGGAAACCCTTCATCAGCGCCTGATCGGCCAGGACGAAGCCGTCAAGGCCGTCTCCCGGGCCATTCGCCGGGCCCGGGTGGGTCTGAAGAACCCCAACCGCCCGATCGCCAGCTTCATCTTCTCCGGCCCCACCGGCGTGGGCAAGACCGAGCTCACCAAGGCCCTAGCCGCTTACTTCTTCGGCAGCGAAGACGCCATGATCCGGCTCGACATGTCGGAGTACATGGAGCGCCACACCGTTAGCAAGCTGATCGGCTCGCCTCCGGGTTATGTGGGTTTCAACGAAGGTGGCCAGCTCACCGAAGCTGTGCGCCGCAGGCCCTACACCGTGGTGCTGTTCGATGAGATCGAGAAGGCCCACCCCGATGTCTTCAATCTCTTGCTGCAATTGCTTGAGGATGGACGACTCACCGATTCCAAGGGCCGCACGGTTGATTTCAAGAACACCCTGATCATCATGACCTCGAACATTGGTTCGAAGGTGATCGAGAAGGGCGGTGGCGGCCTCGGCTTCGAGTTTGGCGGTGGCGATGTGGAGGAAACCAACTACAACCGCATCCGTTCCTTGGTCAACGAGGAGCTCAAGCAGTACTTCCGCCCCGAGTTCCTCAACCGCCTCGACGAGATCATCGTCTTCCGTCAGCTCAGCCGCGACGAGGTCAAGGAGATCGCCGAGATCATGCTGCGCGAAGTCTTCGCCCGCATGGAAGAAAAGGGCATCCGCCTTTCGGTCACCGAGGCCTTCAAGGAGCGCCTGGTCGAGGAGGGCTACAACCCCAGTTACGGTGCCCGACCGCTGCGCCGTGCCGTGATGCGTCTGCTCGAGGACAGCCTGGCCGAGGAATTCCTCTCCGGCCGGATCGGCGAGGGCGATGCGGCCCTGGTGGATGTCAATGCCGACAAGCAGGTGGTGATTCTCAAACAGAGTCCAAGTCCCGCTCTTCCGGAGTTGGCGGCGGCTTCGGCCTGATCGCCAGGGCCGTTAACACCGCCCCATGGCGCTTCACCAGATCCCGCGGCGCGACCAACGCCACTTGGTTCCCTTCGCCAGTGTGAAGCTGGTGGCCCAAATTCTGCCCGGGGCAGGGGCTGAACCTATTCCCTGCCACGTGTGGGATGTCAGTGAATCTGGAGCCTGTCTTTGCTTCACAGAGCCTCCGCTGTCCCTGGCTGCGGGCCAACAGCTGGTGGTCCAGATCTTTGCTCCCGTTGGCGGACAGTCGCTCGATCTCCCTTCGCGGCTGATCTGGCTGGATGCCATCC
>JBAXOO010000322.1:0-2860 GCA_037133235.1 Cyanobium sp. ELA507 | reverse complement strand
GCCCACCAGGCCCCGCTGCACCCCGTCGGGCTTGATGGCGATGAAGGAGCGTTCGGCGGCCATGGATTCAGGGCAAAGGGATAGGGGCCATCGTCCGTGCTGGGGTGGCCGGTTGGCAAGCGAGGGGGGCACCCGATCACCCCCCCCCGACCAGCGGAAGCCGGCGGGGCCGTCAGCGCTTGGAGCTCAGGCCGCCCTGCGCAGGGCGGGGAAACAGAGCAGGGCCGCCAGGCTGAGCAACACCGCTTAGGGGCTATCTCCTGGGGACGGCGACGCTGTACAGCCCGCAACTGGGCATGGCTGGGCCGGCATCTCGGGCTGACCGTCATGCTTGCAATCCTCCGGGCCAGGCCCCTGGTACGACGGTTCTTGATCTCAGATCGTCCGTGATCTCAGCGGAACCCGGGCGAGAAGGCCGGCCACCCCTCCCATCTGGGGAGGGGGAGGGCTTCTGGCCGCAGCAGGCCCAACAATCCGGTCCTCGCCAGGGCCTGGGCGGCGCACCGGCGGCACGGTTGGCGCCTGTGGAGGGCGATCCAGCCCTGTTCGCCTGGCTCTGGGGCTGCCTCGAAGCAGCCAGGCCTGATGGAGCCGTCCAAGGCCCCGGCCCCGAAGAACAGCACCACGCCGGTGCCCCTGTCGGTCGGCGTTGTCGCTCCCATGACCACGGGCGTGGTGCTGTGGCTTCACGCCCTGCTCAGCCGCCACCGTCTCAAAGGAAGCGGCGTCAGCGCCTCATTGGCGTGAGCCACTGCGAGTGCCTGCGGTGGGTGAAGCCTTGTCCGGCGTCCTGCGCTGAGAGTTGAGCGGCGGTTCAGAGGTTGAGCCCCACTGCTGGAGCTCGGAGTTGAGTTGCTGATGAAGATTCTGCTTCTGGTGCAGCAGCTGCTTTTTCTTCTGAAGTTTGCGAATCATTCTTTCGGCGGCCAGCCGCCGCTCGGCCAGAAGCGATAACGCACTGCCCTTGCGCTGGGCGGCGGCAGCAAACGCCAGGGCAAAGCCCAGCGACAGCAGCACCACCCGCAGGCAGTCCTTGCCGAAAGCCAGGAGCTTGGCTGGATCCAACGCCTTGCCAGGCACGGATCCAGAACCATCAGCCACCTGGCCGCCACTGGTGGCCTTAGCCCGCTGCTCAACGGCCTGCAGCTGGGCGAGCAGACCGGATTTGATCGCCGCCAGGCTCTGGCTCTGATCCACCGAGCCCAGGGGTGGGGCCTGAATCCCCGCCAGATTGACCTGCAAAGCCGCGACGCTGTCGGCGCTGACTACAGCCTGGCGGAACTGGGCGATGCGCGCCAGCTCCTGGCGGGCATCGCGGGATTCGGCCGCACCGGCCCAATCCAGGGCCCGCCAGGCCGCCAGGCCCTGCAATGGGATCAGCAGCAGATAGGCGAAGGCCACCCAGCGGCACAGGCCCCCCACCAGTTGCCGGCGCCCAGCCAGCCAATCGGCCTCCGGCAGCAGGGCCGCCGCCAGATTGAGGAGCAACACCGCTAGCAGCGCCAGGAAGCCATTGCTGCAGAGCGCAGTGGTGAAGGACAGCTGCCAAAACGGATCCGCCAGCTTCGGCGGAAGCAGTGGCAATGCCACCGCCAAAGCGAAACACAACAGCAAGAGCGTGGACGCCGCCGCCAGCAGCGACGCCAGCCGATGGCGCTCCTGGGAAGAAAGGGACAACTGCACCGACGCTCCTCAGGCCGGAGGCTGGCTTGAGCGCGCGACAACGAGCGACCCCTGAATGCGCTTCCTCAGCTTGCGGCTGAAGCCGAAGGCGGCACCGGCGCCGAACAAGGGCATGGGGCCGGGCGCAGGAGCAGTGGAGAAAGTTACCGTAGCCCAAGTATGCTGGTTATAGGCTGCGGTGTTGAAATCTTCAATACTAGAACTACTGGTGTTGTAGTATCTTGCACTTGGCCAATCTGAAGGCAAGCCAGTAAGGCCAATAGCGTAACTGAAATACGGGCCACTTCCAAAGTTAGGCGTGCCCAGCGAAGTCTCTACCGCAGCCGCGAAAAGATCGGCATTTCCTGGAGACCCAAACCAAGGCATCTGACCACCATTCGCCTGGGTTGCAAATTTGCTTGTGTTTTGATCATAACGCCCAGTAAATGTCGTCACGTCGTACTGCAAACCGCCCACCGTCACGCGACAGATATCGGACGGCGTGCCTGGAGCGCAGGCCGCCTGCGCGGAGCCGGGACTGAGGCTGAGGGCGCCAAGGGTCACCGCGGCGCCGAGGGCCAGCTTCGGCAAGGGGGCCAAAAAGGAATAAAAAGATTTCACAACGCAGATAAGGGGAGGCGCTAGCGCCGCAATCATGCTGGGAATCCCCCCCCCGCAACCTTTTGGCCTCAAAAAGCCCAATTGGGCTTTTTGAGATGTCGATTTGCTGGCAAGTTTCGGGGCAGCCGCGGATGGGGTATTGCAGAGCACGTTTTGGCCGAAGGCAGGGTTTGAGGGGGGGGTGGGACCTGCAGTCACGACCCGCTCGGTTTCCGAAACCTGGAAGCGCGCAGCACCCACAGCCCGGGCCAGGGCCTGGTGGCTAACCGCAGACCATCAGGGGCTGCCCAGGCTCAGCGCGCTCCGGCGATAGAGAACCTGCCGACGTGGTCGACGTGCTCCAGCAGGGTGGGCCAGAAACCCTGCAGTGTTCCGGGCCAAGGCGGGTTCGGCGCTGACGGTCAGCACGTCTTTATGGCACAGGTTCACGGCGCAGCGCCAGCCGCAGGATGGCGCAACGGAACGTCGCCCTACAGTTGGTCATCCAGATGGTCAACGGCCATGATGCAGGTGACAGTGGCCGAGGCCAAGACCCAGCTCTCCAGCCTGCTGGATGCGGTGGAGGCCGGCCAAGCCG
>JBAXOO010000321.1:0-2877 GCA_037133235.1 Cyanobium sp. ELA507 | reverse complement strand
GCGGCATAGAGCGGGGCCACCAGCACCAGGTCGGCCGCGGCGAGGGCGGCGGCGAAGTCGTCGAGGAATTGGGCGGTGCGGGTGTAGCGATGGGGCTGGAACACGGCCACGAGTCGGCGGGGCTGGCTGGGCAGGGGGCTGCGGCCGCTTTCCACCATCAGCCGAGCCATCTGCAGGGTGGCGGCCACCTCGCTGGGGTGATGGGCGTAGTCGTCAACCACGATCCGGTCGGCCCAGAGGCCGCGGCAGTCGAAGCGACGGCCCGGGGGCTTGAGCCGGGCCACGGCCTCCTTGAGGTCGGCGAAGGGCACCCCTTCCAACCGGCAGGCGGCCATCGCGGCTGTGGCGTTGCTGAGGTTGTGGCGGCCGGGCAGGGGCAGCTCAACCGTTCCCACCAGGTTGCCGTTTTCGTAGAAGCTGGCCCGGGTGCCATCGCCCCGTTCCTCGGTGGCGATGGCGGCGAAGGCCACCCCGGCGGAAGCCTCGGTCGACCACCAGTGGTCGGCACTGAAGTGCTGCCGCAGGATTGGACAGTCGTGGTTGGCCAGCAGGCGGCTGCAGCCGGCGGCGAAGCGTTGCAGGGTGGCCACCAGGGCCGCCAGGTCGGGGTAGTGGTCGGTGTGGTCGAGCTCAAGGTTGGTGATCACTCCCAGCTCAGCGGCGAATTTCACCAGCGAGCCATCGGATTCATCGGCTTCGGCTACCAGGAGACGGCCATCGCCATGGCGACCGTTGCTGCCGAAGGCCGGCACGATGCCGCCGATCACGGCGGTGGGGTCGTGGCCGGTGGCCTCCAGCAGGGTGGCTACCAGGGTGCTGGTGGTGGTCTTGCCATGGCTACCGGCCACAGCGATCGAGGGCTGGCCGGCGATCAGGGCGGCTAGCACATCGGAGCGATGGCAGAGGGGAAACCCCTGGCGGCGGGCTTCCTGCACTTCGGGATTGGTGTCCGGCACTGCCGAACTCAGCACCACCAGAGGCAGGGCTAGGGCGCCGGTTCCAGCGGGGCTTCTCCCCTCGGCGATGGCGTGGATGGTGGCGGCCTGCTGTTCCCGGAAGATGCGCACGCCGGCCTTGCTGAGGGCTGCGGTCACGGCGTTGTCACGGGGGTCGGAGCCGCTCACGGCGTAGCCCCTGCTCGCCAGGATCCCAGCCAGGGCCGACATGCCGATGCCGCCCACGCCGATGAAATGGAGCGGCTGCTGGCGGTCGAGCTGCAGGCCCAAGGGCACCTCCGGAATCCAGCTGAAACTACGGCGGCGTGTCGCCCGATTGTTTTACGAGTTGCTTCGCCACCCCAAGCCCCAGGAACCCCTGGAGCGGGCTGGCTTGTCCCAGCCTTGGGACCTTGACTGGGCCAACCGCCAGGTCGGGGAGCCAGAGCAGTGGCCAGGCCAGCCTCCGCAGCGCTTTTCTGCAAGGGGGGCAGCCCCCCATTTCTGTATGATCTGCGGCCGAATCACCTTTATTAGCGGATTTCGCCGCTTCATGCCATGACCTTGAAAGTTGCGATCAATGGATTCGGACGGATCGGTCGCAATTTCATGCGTTGCTGGCTGAGCCGAGGGGACAACACCGGCATCGAGGTGGTGGGTCTCAATGGCTCCGGTGATACCAAGACCAACGCCCACCTGCTGAAGTACGACACGATGCTTGGTCCCCTGCGCAACGCAGAGGTGACCACCACCCAGGATTCGATCGTCATCAATGGCAAGACGGTCAAAGTCTTCTACGACCGCAATCCCGCCAACCTGCCCTGGAGGGAGTGGGGTGTGGACCTGGTGATCGAGTCGACGGGCGTGTTCAACGACGACGTGGGCGCCAGCAAGCACTTCGAGTCCGGAGCCAAGAAGGTGATCCTCACCGCCCCCGGCAAGGGGGCCAAGGTGGGCACCTTCGTGGTGGGCGTGAACGCCGATCAATATCGCCACGAGGACTGGGACATCCTCAGCAACGCCAGCTGCACCACCAACTGCATGGCGCCGGTCGTCAAGGTGCTCGATCAGGCCTTCGGCATCGTCAAAGGCACGATGACCACCTGCCACAGCTACACCGGTGACCAGCGCATCCTCGACTCCGCACACCGCGACCTGCGTCGTGCCCGCGCCGCTGCCGTGAACATCGTGCCCACCAGCACCGGCGCCGCCAGTGCGGTGGCCTTGGTGTACCCGCCGATGAAGGGCAAGCTGAGCGGGATCGCCCTGCGCGTTCCCACCCCCAATGTGTCGGTGGTGGACATGGTGCTGGAATTGAGCCGCGACACCAGCAAGGAGGAGGTGAACTCCGTGCTCAAGGCCGCTGCCGAGAACGGCATGAAGGGCATCATCAAGTACTGCGATCTGCCCCTGGTGTCCAGCGACCATGCCGGCACCGATGAGAGCGCGATCGTCGACTCCGATCTCACCCTGGTGATGGGCGGCAACATGTTGAAGGTGATCTGCTGGTACGACAACGAGTGGGGCTACAGCCAGCGCGTCGTCGACCTGGCCGAGGTGGTGGCCAAGAACTGGAAGTGAACCCTGCCCCAGCCTGGCTTGCGCCGGGCTTTTCAGGCCGTCCCTAGGGGCGGCCTTTTTACTGGGTTTTGCCCCTGTAACCCGCTGCAACCCTCGCCGCATGTAGGGGGGGTGTGGGGTGGCGGCATGGGTGAGGCCAGCTTGGTCCCTATGGGATTGGGTTGACGGCTGTGGACGATTCCATTACCTTTGTTCAATGAATTTTTAGCGGATTGTGTTTATGGGAAGACCTCGCCTGATCAGACTTGTGGTTGCTGCAGTTGCCGTCATCGGCGCAGCACCCGCTAGAGCGGCAATCACCGCCTACACCGATCGCGATGCTTTCCTGGCAAGTTTATCGCCTGGTTATTATCTTGAGGCG
>JBAXOO010000320.1:0-2886 GCA_037133235.1 Cyanobium sp. ELA507 | reverse complement strand
GAGCGGTCGGCTGTTAACCGATTGGTCGCAGGTTCGAATCCCGCCCGGGGAGTTTTCAAGATGCGTTTCCAGGCCTACGCCATTGGGCTAGGGGCCAGGAAACCGAAGACTTTCTGAAGATCCTCGGGCAATTCCAGCGGCACCCAGGTGATCGAGACCCTTGAAAATCAAGGCTCCGCAAGCGTTTTGGCGCTTCGCTGTCAGGATCCCGCGCCCCAACGACCGTCAAAAGCGTGCCCTGGAACACCCCAGCAAGCCTGAACAGGCTGGATCCAGGGATGTCGCGGGGGAAAATGCCCCAACGCCCTGCGCGGCAGTCGTCACGCCGCCGTTGCCCCAGTCACGCGCCGATCCCGCCCCCAATCCCAACCGCCATGAAGCCCTGCATCCTGCTCATCGAGGACGACAGCGACATGCGCGATCTGGTGGCGGGCTACTTCGAGCACGGCGGTTTCGATGTGCAGCGCACCGATGACGGCATCAAGGGCCAGGCCCTTGCCCAGCAGTACGGACCCGACGTGATCGTGCTGGATCTGATGCTGCCCAACGTCGATGGGCTCACCATCTGCCAGCGACTCCGCCGCCACGAACAGACCGCCAAGATTCCGATCCTGATGCTCACCGCCCTCGGCGGCACCAAGGACAAGGTGAGCGGCTTCAACTCCGGTGCCGACGACTACCTCACCAAGCCTTTTGACCTCGAGGAGCTGATGGTGCGGGTCAAGGCCCTGCTGCGCCGCAGCGAGCGGTCCCCCCTCTCCAGCAAGCACAACGAGATCCTCAGCTACGGCTGCCTCACCCTTCTGCCCGAACGGTTCGAGGCCATCTGGTTTGACACCCCGGTGCGGCTGACCCACCTGGAATTCGAACTGCTGCACTGCCTGCTGCAGCGCCATGGTCAGACCGTGGCCCCTTCCCTGATCCTCAAGGAGGTGTGGGGCTACGACCCCAACGACGACATCGAAACCATCCGGGTGCACGTGCGGCACCTTCGCACCAAGCTCGAACCCGATCCCCGCAAACCCCGCTTCATCAAGACCGTCTACGGCGCCGGCTACTGCCTCGAACTCCCGACGGGCGACCAGCTCGCCGCCCTCGTGCCGGTGGTGCAGGAGGCGCGACTGGCCCGGGAACGGGAAAAGAGCGCCGTGGCCCCAGGGGGATTGGGCGCCGAGGGAAACGGCAACGAAGCGGCCTAGGCCCCGCCTCCAGCCAGCTCCAGCAGGGCCACCTCCCAGGCCAGGCGGGGCTGCACATAGCTGCGCAGCTGGGAGCGGAGCCGTTCGAGGCGGTGAAGCTGCCGGGGGCTGCCGCGCCGGCGCCAGAGGGCGATCTGCCACCAATCCAGGACCCAGAGCTGTTGTTCGCCGTCGAGGCCCTCGCTGAGGTCCCTGGCCAGATCGAGGGCCTCGATGGGATTGGCTCCAAGGGCCAGCAGCCGCCCGGCCATCCCCTCGGGCAAGGCACGCCACTGGCGGCGGTGGTGCAGCAGCCCGCCGGGGGATCCGGCCGCCAGCTCCGCCAACTCGGGGGGATCGGCGGCCTTGCCGGTGTCCTCTTCCGGCGGGGCCGGGGGCAGGGAAGCCAGCACCTGCTCCACCAGGTCGGGGGGAAGGCGGCAGAAGGGGATGGTCTGGCAGCGGGAGCGGATGGTGCTGAGCAATTGCTCGGGGGCGGCGGTGATCAGTACCAGCAGCCCATCGCCGGGCTCCTCCAGGGTCTTGAGCAGGGCATTGGCGGCCCCCTCGGCCATGGCCTCCGCCCCCTCCAGCACCACCAGGCAGCGGCCCGCCTCGACCGGTCGGCGCGCCAGGAAACGCGACACCTCCCGCACCTGGTCCAACCGCAGCTGGGGCGCCGCCCGGCGGCTCACCCCCTCCGCCTCGGCGCGGGAAACGGGCACCAACTGGCCCTGGTGGGAGTAGGTGGGTTCGACCCAGAGCAGGTCTGGATGGTTGCCCTGAGCGAGGCGCCGCCGAAGGGCCGGATCGCCCAGCGGAGCGCCCTCCTGCGCAGGCGCCAGCACCCCCTCCAGGAACCGCAGGGTGGCCAGGCGGCGGCCCACCCCATCGGGCCCGCTGAACAGGTAGGCGGGGGCCAGCCGGCGCCGCAGCAACCCCGCCTCCAGCAGCCGCACCGCCAGGGGCTGTCCCAGCAGATCGGCAAACAGCTCAGCCATCGCCAACCGGCCCAGGCGAAGGCTGCTCTGCGGGGCTGGCCAGGTCTGTCGCCCCGGGGGCAAAGCGCTTCAGCAGCAGAGCCTGGCACTCCTGGGCCACCGCATCGGCACCCCGAAGGGCATCGACCCGCTGCCAACCGCGCTCGGCGGCCAAGGTGGCAAAGCCGCTTGCCACCCGTTGCAAAAAGGCCGAACCGGCCGCCTCGATCCGGTCGGCGGGCCGGCCGCCACGCCTCCGCAGCGATTCCTCCAGGGGCAGGGAGAGCCAGAGCGTGAGATCGGCCTCAAGGCCACCGGTAGCCAGCCGCTCCAGGGCCAGGATCCGCTCGAGCGAAAGTCCGCGGCCGTAGCCCTGGTAAGCGGCAGTGGAGCCGCTGAAGCGATCGGCCAGCACCCAATGGCCGGCCTCCAGGGCCGGACCGATCACGGTGGCCACGTGCTGGGCCCGGTCGGCCGCATAGAGCAGCAGCTCGGCATCGGCGCAGGGGGCCGCCGCGGCGGGGGGGTGCAGCAACAACTCCCTCAGGGCCCGGCCGAGGGGGGTGCCACCGGGCTCCCGCGTGGTAATCAGCTGCGCCCCCGGCGGCAGAAGGCCACTGCTGGGCAGCCAGGCCCGCAGCGCCTCGATCTGGGTGGTCTTGCCGCAGCCATCAATGCCCTCCAGCACCACGAAGCGTCCGCGCCGCCCCGGACCGGGCTCCTCCCCC
>JBAXOO010000319.1:0-2889 GCA_037133235.1 Cyanobium sp. ELA507 | reverse complement strand
AACTGGCGGAACCAGGGATCCAGCTCGAAGTAATCGAGCATGTCGTGCATCCAGCCCATGTTCCACTTCAGATTGAAACCGAGGCCACCGATGTTGGTGGGCTGGGTTACCATCGGCCAAGTGGTTGATTCCTCGGCGATGGACAGGGCGCCGGGGAAGTGCTCAAACAGCACGTGGTTGGCCTGCTGCATGAAGTGCACCGCTTCGGTGTTTTCGCGCCCGCCCTGGTCATTCGGCAACCATTCACCATCGGGCCGCAGGTAATCGCGGTAGAGCATCGAGGCCACCGCATCGACCCGGATGCCATCGATGTGGAACTCCTCAAACCAATAGATCAAGTTGGCCACAAGGAAGTTTCGCACTTCGTTGCGGCTGTAATTGAAAATAAGCGTGCCCCATTCCTTGTGCTCGCCGATGCGCGGGTCGGCATGTTCGTAGAGGTGGGCGCCATCGAAGAAGGCCAGGCCGTGGGCATCCTTGGGGAAGTGGCCCGGCACCCAGTCCAGGATCAAGCCGATCCCCTCGGCATGGCAGCGGTCCACGAAGGCCCGGAATTCATTCGGGCTGCCGAAGCGGCTGGTGGGGGCATACCAGCCGGTCACCTGATAGCCCCAGGAGCCATCAAAGGGATGCTCGGAGATCGGCATCAGTTCGATGTGGGTGAAGCCCCGCGCCTTCACGTAGGGGATCACCTTGTCGGCCAGCTCGGGATAGGTGAGCAGGCGGGCGCCGGGTTTCAGGTCCGCTGCCGGCACCGGCGGGCGGGGCGTGCCGTCGGCTTCGATGTAGGGCTGGTCGGCGGCAGCGTGGATCCAGCTGCCCAGGTGCATCTCGTACACCGAGATCGGCTGGTCGAGCGGATTGCGGCCATCGCGCTCCCCCATCCAGGCGGCGTCGCCCCAGTTGTAACCACCGAGGCGGGCCACCACCGAGGCGTTGTCGGGGCGCACCTGGTGACGGAAGCCGTAGGGATCGGCTTTTTGGTAGCAATGGCCGTTCTGGGCCCGCACCTCGTACTTGTAGAGCGTGCCCTGGTCGAGGCCGGGGATGAACAGCTCCCAGGAGCCGCCAAGTCGTTGCTGCATCGGATGGTGGCGGCCATCCCAGCCGTTGAAATCACCCAGCACCGCCACGCTGCGGGCATTCGGCGCCCACAGGCAGAACTGCACCCCGGCCACGCCGTCGCGCTCCCCTGGGTGGGCCCCCATCTTTTGCCAGATGTGGTGGTGGTTTCCTTCGGCGAAGAGGTGCCGGTCCAGATCGCCCATGCACTCCTGGCGGAAGGCCCAGGGGTCGTGGGCCTCATGTTCGATGCCGCCCCGCAGCACCCGCACCCGGTAGCGGCTGCCGGGATCGGCGCCAACCTCGGCCTCAAACAACCAGGGGTGATGGGGGGTGGCCATGGGCCTGGCTTCGGCCCCGTCCAGCAAGAGCTCAACCCGCTCGGCTTCGGGCATCCACACCCGCACGAGCCAACCGCCGTCGTGGGGTTGGGGGCCCAGCAGCGCGAAGGGGTGGTCGTGGCGGCATTCCGCCAGCCTCGTGGCGTCAACGACCATCCAATCGAGGCTGGGCAGAACCATGGCGGCGGGTCGCAAGGACGCGCCGGGAGCTTACGCCGCTTTGACGACCTCAGCGGGCGCCGGCGGGACCGCTGGCTTCGTTGGGGAAGTCGACGCCGACGATTTTGTTGTTGGCGTCGAGGATCACAAACAGGCTGTCGGTGAGGCGGCTGAATCGGGTGGTGACCAGCACAAGCTTGCTGTCGACGGTGGATTCAGCCTTCAACACCTGCTTGATCGCCACATAATCCCCGGTGAGCCGCTGCAGCCGCTGCCATTTCAGTTGCAGCTTGGCGGCGGGGATTTCCTCCTGCAGATTGGGGCTGAGCAGCGCCCGCGCCGAGACGTAACGCCCCATGCCGAGGGCTTCGACGAACTTTCGGGCCACCGCTTCCGCAGGCTGGTCGGCGGCATCGAGGTGGTAGCCCTCCAACAGCCCCGCCGCGTCGATCACCAGCAGCAGGCGGCGGCTGCCGGCGGTGGTCTGCAGTTGGGCGGTCACGGTGTTGGAATCGAGACCGGGCTCGACCGCACCGATGTTCCAGCTCTTCACGGTTGGCATGCCGCTCAGCCGCTGCTGCACCAACGCCGGGCTGGTCATCTGCTGCAGATTCGGGCTGAACAGCCGATAGAGGGCCAGGCCCCTGGCGCTTTGCAGGGTCTTGAGGATGCGCTCGGCGGCAGCCCGGGCGCGGGCCTCGACCTGGGCACTGGTGAGCTGCCGCTGCGGTGCCGCGCTGGCCTGGCCCGTCGGGGCGGCCGGCATGGCCTGGGCCCGGACCGCCGCCGTGCCCACCAGTCCGCTGGGCAGGGCCGCAGCGCTGACCAGGGCCAGGACGATCAGCCTGTTGCACAGGGGAAATGGCGGCATTGCAAAGGCAGTTGAGGGTTGGGTCAGTCTGCCCCAGCCCCTCCGGCCAGCAATGGATCAATCCGAAGGATCGCCTTTTGCAGGTCCAGCTCCAGGCTCACCACCCGATGCTGCGGACCCGAGCCACCCCAGGGCGGTGAGCCATCGCCGGGGTTCACGGCGATGGCGGGCCAGGCGGCCGGGGCGATCGAGAGCCGCAGCCGGTCGCCCGGGCGCAAGCGAACGGCCAGGGCCTGCAATTCCACCTGGCGCAGCTCCAGCCGCAGGGCCCCGGGACCGAGGTAGCGGGCGAAGCCGGTGCTGATTTGGCTCACGGCGCCGCCGCCGGCCGGCAGCAGCGCCAGGGCGAGGCAGAGGTCGAAGCCCGGCTGATCGGCCCCCACCGTGAGTTGGAGCCAGGGCCGGCCCAGCAGCAGCCGCTCGCTGGCCTGGGGCGCGGTGGTGAAGCAGGCCACA
>JBAXOO010000318.1:0-2908 GCA_037133235.1 Cyanobium sp. ELA507 | reverse complement strand
ATCCAGCAGGGCATCGGGTTCGAGGCCATCGGGCAAGACGGCCGCCAGCCCATCCAGAAAGGCCGCCGGCTCCAGGGCTTCCCGGCGGGAGTTGCTGGCCTGGGGTGCACTCCAAACCAACTGGAAATGGCCTTCACCCAGGGGAAGGACGGCGAAGGGACCCTCAGGTCGGAGCACCTCCCAGGCCGTGGCGACCCCGGCACCCCGCAGATCCACCTCCGCGGTGAGGCAGCTCTGGCGGTAGGTCCAGCCCCAGCAGCCGATGCCGAGGGCGCCGCGGGTGCTGGAGTTGGGCCCATCGGCCGCCACCACCAGATCCCAGCCGGACGATTCACCTTCGCTCAGGCCAGCCCCCAGCTGGAGCGTCACCCCCGGATGGCGGGCGAGGCGATCCAGCAGCAGGGCCATCAAGGGCCCATGGCGAACGATCCAGCCCACCGGAGCGGCGGCGGTCGGTGCGCTGGCCAGGTCGGCAGAGCTGAAATCCACCGACCGCGCCAGGGCCGCATCCAACAAATGCAAGTGGTGGAAAGGCACCAACAGGGGTTCGAGGTGCGCCCAGAGCTGGAGCCGCTCCAGCAACTGACGACTGGAATGGGTGAGGGCATAGGCCCTATGGCGCCGCTGCAGATCGGCGGCAGACAGGGAATCAGCCAGGTCAACAATCCAGCCCGCCTCAGCCAGGGCCAGGGCGGCTAGGGCCCCGGTGGGACCGGCACCGATCACCCGGGCCCGCAGGGGGGCCGGCAGGGGGGAGGACATGGAAGCGAAAACCACCATGGAAAAGCCGCAGCAGAGTCTGCTGCGGCAAAGGGAAAGGCCGAAAGGAAATTGGGCTGGCCACCCTTCAGGGGAGCCAGACCCGAGGGCGATCAGCCGAGGCCGAGCAGGCCGTGGGTGAAGGCTTCGCCGCCAAGAGCGAATTCGGTGGCGAGCAGGGCAATGAAGCCGAGCATGGCCATGCGGCCGTTGAGCTTTTCGGCGCGCTCATGGAAGCCCCAGCCGCTTTCGGGGCTCACCACTTCCATGCGGGGCTCGGTGGCGAAGGCATTGAGGCGACCGCCATCTTCGGTGGTGACGGTGGCGCCGCGGATGGTGGCGGCGGCGGCAGCAGAAGTAGCCATTGGGGCGATCTCGATGTGTTTAAAGAACTGTAACGCAATGTTGCGGGTTTGTGGGGAGTGCGCCACGCCAAAGCGGGCGGTTCTCCGTATGCGCCGCCGGAAGCGATCTGACACGGAAGGCTCGGGCGCAGGCCCGAGCTGGGCTTGTCGACCCTTCCATGCCGTGGCGTGGTTGAGGCGAAGCGCTGCGGTGGCGACCAAAATCGCCCTAGCGGAGCCGCCGTAGGCAGAGCTCCTCAAAGGCCGGCCGCAGCAGGAAGGGGTACTCCCCTACCCATTCCTTGATCTGGGGCAGCCAACCATCGGTGATCGCGCCGATCCGACTGAAGTCCTTGCGCTCGCTCAGCACCAAGGTGCGCACCACCATCCCGCGGCGGATCGCCTCATGGCGCTTCTCCAAAGGGAAGCGCAACTGGCCCAAATACCCCTCCTCATCCTCCAGCTCCAAGCAGAGCCAAGTGCGGCGGTTTTCCACCAGCTCGAGGCGGCCATCGCGGTTGGCCTGCTCCCGCCGGCTCTCCACCACCTCGCGGGTAAAGCGATCGGCCACCCGGCCCTCGAACAGAGCTGCCGCCGGATAGCGCCGCAAGGTGGCGTTGCGCTGGCCTGCCTCCAGGATCGGCCCCCAAAGCAGATAGAGCAGGAAGACAAATCCCACCACCAGCATCCCCGGACCGAGCTTGCTGGAGAAAAGAAAGGTCTGGCTGATCAACAGGGTGAGCACCCCGCCGATCACCGAGATCAGCACCCGCTGAAGGAGCTTGCGGGGCTCGCGGCTGAGGGCATTGAATTGGGGACCGGTGGCGACCGCTGGAATCAGACGCTCCAGTTCACCGGGTCGCAGGGGAATCAACATGGAGCCAGTGTCCCTCGCTGCCGGCTCAGAGCAAGCGCTCCAGGCCGTACACCAGCCCCTCGAGCTGACGCACCCGCCGCACCGTGTGGAGCACACCGGGCATGTAGGCGGAGCGGTCGATCGTGTCGTGGCGCAGGGTGTAGGTCTCGCCAGGGCCGCCGAACAGCACCTCCTGGTGAGCCACCAGACCCGGTAAGCGGATCGAATGGAGCCGCAAGCCGCTCTCCCGGCGCCCGCCGCGGCAGCCCGCCAGGGTTTCGTGCTCCTCCACCTGGGCTGGGTTGTATGCCTTGCCGAGCTCCTCGATCAGCTCGGCTGTTTTGATGCAGGTGCCGCTGGGCGCATCGGCCTTGCGGTTGTGGTGCAGTTCGGTGAGCTCGGCGTAGTCGTAGAAGCGGGCCGCCGCCGCCGCCGCCTGCTGCAGCAGCACCATGCCCACCGAGAAGTTGGGGATCACGGCGCCGCCCACCGAGGCCTTGGCGGCAAACTCGGCCAGATCGGCCAGTTGCTCCGGCGAGAGGCCGGTGGTGCCGATCACCGGATGCACTCCGTAGGCAATGGCGCCGCGGGCGTGCTCGTAGACAACGTTGGGGTGGGTGAAATCCACCAACACCGCCCCCCCCCCGGGGCCGGCGTTGCGCACCGCCTGGCTCGCCTGGCACAGGGTGCCCTCGAAATCGGCGGTGATTGCCACCTCCAGCTCGCCCAACCCCAGCTCCAGGCCCACATCGGCGCCCTCCTTGCCGGGCGTGGTGTCGATGGCGCCCACCAGGGTGCAATCGGCCGCATCGCGCACCGCCTTCACCACCTCGGCGCCCATCCGGCCGAGGGCGCCGGCCACCACCACCGGCACCGGGGCGCCGCTGGCCTGGGCCGGGGAGAGGGGGGAGGGGGTGCTCGTCATGGGAATGGACCGCAGCCGGTGGGG
>JBAXOO010000317.1:0-2909 GCA_037133235.1 Cyanobium sp. ELA507 | reverse complement strand
CGAAGGCCGCCTGCCCACCGGCAAGGCCAACCTGTCCACGTCCTCGCTCTGTTATGGCGGCCTGCGCTCGGCGGCCGACCTCGGCCGCGCCCTGGGCAAGGAATCCGAAGCCCGCGAATACGACCAGCAGGCCGACGCCCTGGCCAAGGTGATCCAGGCGGCAGCCGGTGAGCGCTGGCAGCCGGCCGGCCTGGTGGGATCGCCGATCACCGGGCCCGCCGGCAACCATGAATACCTGCTCTGGCTGGTGCCGGGCAGATCGGAACCCGACTGGGACCGCCGGCGGCTGGAGGCCGTGGTGGCCCAGACCCTCAGCGCCGACTGAAGCCGATGCTCAGATGGCGGAGCTGTCGCGGTCGCCGGTGCGGATCCGCAGGACCGAATCGATGGTGCTGATGAAGATCTTGCCGTCGCCGATCTCGCCGGTACGGGCTGCGTCCTGGATGGCGCCTACCACGGTGTCGACCCGGTCGTCATCGACGACGATCTCAAGCTTGAGCTTCTGCAGAAACTCCACGGTGAACTCGGAACCGCGATAGCGCTCGACCTGGCCCTTCTGGCGACCGAAGCCCCGCACCTCGCTCACCGTCATCCCGACGATGCCCGCATTGACCAGGGCGATCTTGACGTCTTCCAGTTTGAACGGACGGATGATGGCCTCGATTTTTTTCATGGGTGCGGCGGTGGTCGATCAGCAGACCTGCAAGCAGTTTTGCAGACCAACCCGCGAGTTGGGGATGCCAACCCATTAGGCCGGACCCCTGGCGGCGCCGTCGTTACGGTTGCTACCGAGCCCCCGTCGCCCCGGGCTTCGCGATCGGGCCCTACGGTCGGGGTCATTCCAGACACCAGCACGCTCGATGGCCCCTGCCGATACCTCGGCCCAGCCCGATGCCGTTTCAATACCGGCAGTGCCTGATGGTTCCGCCACCGTGACGCCGCTTTACGGCGAGCGGGCGATCGCCGAGGCCAGCCTGATCTGTTTCGACAACCCCCGGCCGGGCAGACCTTACGAGGTGTCGATCGAACTGCCGGAGTTCACCTGCACCTGTCCTTTCTCGGGCTACCCCGATTTCGCGGTGTTGCGCCTCCTCTATCAGCCGGGGCCGCGGGTGCTGGAGCTCAAGGCGCTGAAGCTTTATGTCAACAGCTATCGCGACCAGGCCATTTCCCATGAAGAGGTGGCTAACCGCATCCTCGATGACCTGGTGGCGGCCTGCGATCCGGCCTGGATGGAACTGGTGGCCGATTTCAATCCCCGCGGCAATGTCCACACCGTGGTGCGGGTGAGCCACGGGCTGCGTCAGCCCTGCTGAACCGGCTCCCTCACCGTCGGCCGCAGCGAGCCCAGATCCGCCAGCAGGGCCGGCAGTTCGGTGGCAAAGCCGGTGAGGCTGCGGTTGCACAGGCCGCCCACGTGGAGGCGGTTGGCTTCCGCCACTGCCCAGAGCTGGCGGGTGGCGATCAGGCTGAGGGCTCCGCCCAGCAGGGTCACGGCAAACCCCGTGTAGACCAAGGGCACGCCCGGATCGCGCTTCAGCAGGATGCCGCTGGCCGGCAGGATGGATGCCACCCGGATCGGCAGACCCCGCACCTCCACGGCCTCCCCACCGGGCACCAGCTGGGCCAACGATTGGCCGTCCGGTCCGAATACCTCCACCGGCCCGGCCTCATTGGTCACGCTGAGCAGCACCGGCTCACTGCCATCGGGCCGGGTGGGCAGGATCAGGCCCCACACCTGTTCGCCCAGCTGGGGTAGGGGCTGGAGCGGCAGTTGCAGCACCGGGCTGCGGCCCAGCTGGATGTCGATGGCCACCAGGGCCCAATCGGCCTGGTAGAGGGTGATGCCCCGGGTGCGAAGGGGGTGGTTCACGCTGATCTCGGCCGGCTCGGCCGGCCCCGCCGGGGCCCCAGGCTCGGGGGCTGGAGGCAGGATGCGCAGGTTGGAGGTGAACTGCTCCGGCCGGCCGGCGGGGTCCCGCTGGATGTGGAACCGATCCAGCGCCACGGTGATCTGGGTTCGGCCGCGGCTGTCCACCAGTTCGAGTTCGCGGCCTGGGGCGAGGAATTGTTCCTGGCGCTGGCCCGCCAGGGCCCCCCAGGCGGCTCCGACCATCAGCAACACCATGCCGGCGTGCACCAGCAGGGGACCCACCCGGCCCGCCACCCCCCGGCGCGCCGCCAGCCGGCCTTCCAGGGGCCGCACCTGCCAGCCGCGCTGCCGCAGCCGCTGTTCCAGCCGCTCCAGGTCGGCGGGGGCATCGTTGCTGCTGAAGGTTTCGGCCAGGCTGAGCTTGCTGAGTTGGCGGGGCTCGCGGTAGTCGATCCAACGCAGGGAGGCCTGCAGGGCGGGCCACTGGCGCCGCCAGCTGCAGAGCAGCAGCGCCAGGCCCAGCCAGGCCAGCAGGGCCAGAAACCAGCGGCTGGAATAGACGTGGTCGAGTTGGAGCGCCAGCACCCCATCGCCCCGCAGGATGCCGAGCCAGGGGGCCGGGTCGTAACGCTGGTGGTAGAACGCCTCGCTTTCCTTCTGGGGGATGGCGGTACCAACGCCGCTGGAGATGGCGATCACCAGCAACAGGCCGATCGCTACCCGCAGGTCGGCAATCCAGGTCACGAGGCGCTGGGCCAGGCGCAGGGGCTGGAGGGTGGCGGTGGTCATGGCAGTTGCGCCAGCAGGGTGAGGCCGCCGGTGGTGAGCAGCACCACGCCGCTGATCGGAGGAATCCACTGCCCGATCCGACGCAGCCCGAGCAGGGTGGGCAGGCTTGCGGCGGCGGTGCCCGCCAGCAGCAGGGGCACCACCTGGCCGGCGCCGAAGGCCGTCAGCAGCAGCATGCCCGCCAGGGGGCGGCCGTTCTGGGCCATCCAGGTGAGCAGCACCGCCAGCACCGGCGTGGTGCAGGGGG
>JBAXOO010000316.1:0-2910 GCA_037133235.1 Cyanobium sp. ELA507 | reverse complement strand
AGATCGCGGCCGCCCCTGGGGTGGGTCCTGCCTTGGCCCGCCAGGTGTGGGAGTATTTCCATCCTCCCCTGGAGGGGGAAACCGGCGGGGAAGAGGAGTTCGGGGCCCTCTCGGAGCCCGAGCAGAAGAAGCGTCTGGTTCTAGAGAGCTGAGCCGGCGGAGGAGGCGGCAGGATGGCATCATTGCCGTGGCGCCCTTGCGATCAGCTCGATTCCTGCTGATAGCGCCACGCCCCAGCTGGCCGAGGGATCTTTTGGCGTTACGAAGGGCGCGTCTGCAGAGCTGGCTGGAGGGCGCGTTCGAAGCAGTCGCCACCCTGGTGGTGGCCGCGCCGCTTCTGGCCGCCCTCGTGATGCTGGTGGTAGCGCTGCCCTACGCCATGGCTGCGCCGGGCCTCTGCGTTGGACCGGTGTGCGGTGACGAAATCAGCCGCAGCCCCCAGTACGACTGGCAACTGCGGCTACGGGTCAATGACCAACAGGGCCACCGGGAGCGGCTGGTGGTGGATTGCCGCAACGGCGGGATCAGTCCCCGTCAGGGCCTGGTTGAACGCGGCTACGCCGGCGCCGTGGCCCGCCGGGCCTGCCGCCTTGTCGGTAAGGAGCCAGCTTGAGCTGTCCTAGTCAGGCTTCTGCCCCAGGTAGGGGGCGGGGCCGCCGAAATAAAGCCTCCTCGCGGACATGCTTGAGCTTGGCGGCGAGGGGAATTTCGAGCAGAAACACGTAGAGGTAGTAGATCGCTTTGCGGATCGTCTCTAGAATTAAGAATGACAGGGAATGACCCTGCCCTTTGAAATTGATTCCGTATTCCACCAGGGCAACGTGCTTCAGGGAATGGCTAAAGACGTAGCGGTAGTAGCCCAGTAATGAACTTTTCTTAGCGTTGAGGTAGTGATAATTAAGGTAGGATGACAATGGCACTTGTTTTCTGTAGCTTGCCTCCCTTACATAGTGGCGGGCCAGAGCCCGTGGTGCGATCACCCGGCGGTAGCCATGGTCGATGATGCGGCCGATCAGATCGGTTTCATCGGCGTAATGGGAGTACTTTAAACCAGTATCGAATTCAAACTGGCTGAATATATTTGCCCGGAATGACATGTTGCATCCCCAGGCATGGCGATCGTTGATGTAGATATCCTCGCTGTCGCCCCGGAAGCTCACCCCGCCCACCACCGCAATCTCCGGAGCGGTGTAGGTCTGCACCAGTTCGCGCAGCCATCCGGGCGCGACGGCAACATCGTCATCGATGAAGGCGATGACCTCGCCAGAACAGTGGCCGATGCCGAGATTGCGGGCATAGCAAAGGCCGCGGGAACGGGGATTGCGAATGACCCGCAGATTGAGGGTGCCAGGGTTATAGGCTCCCAGAAAAGCCTCGGTCCCATCGGTGGATTGGTCATCCACCACCACCACCTCAAAGCTGGGATAATCGAGGTGGTGGAGCGAGGGCAGGGCATAGGTCTCCAGCGCGTCCTGCCGGTTTTTGGTGCAGATCACGATGGACACGAAAGGTAGTGTCACGACGATCATTCAGCGGATGGCATCCAGAACAGCCAAGCGAAAACGGTACGCAACTCGCTTGGCCTCAAGTTCATCGTAAGACTAATCCCTCTGGAACCCAACCCTGCTATGCGGCTTGTTCGGTGATGGCCTCGAGCTGGCAAAGGTGACTAGCTGTGTCGTGGGTCCAGTGACCTCCTGCATCCTGGAGCCGCAGTATCAGCCTTCGCTTTCCGTAGCGCATCTGACCAGCCTTAGCACCCGCTGAAAGATCGATTTCGAGCACTCACACCACCCTTCGGTAGGCCCGAAGCCTGGCTATGCCGCCACGGGGCTGGAGCTTCTGCCGGGACGCCGGGAGGTTTTCGGTTGGGCGGTCACGTGGCTGCATGCTCTGGCCGCTCCGACCCTCTAGCCTTAATCCCTGTCTTGCCTGGCCGATGCCCTTGGCCCTCACCTGGCCGCCCGAGGCCTACCTCTGGTTCAAGACCCTCCACATCGTGGGGGTGGTGGTCTGGTTTGCCGGCCTCTTTTACCTGGTGCGGCTGTTCATCTATCACCGTGAAGCCGCCGACCTGGAGCCCCCCTTGCGCGGGGCCTTTGAAGCCCAGTACGCCCTGATGGAGCGCCGCCTGGCCAACATCATCACCACCCCCGGCATGGTGGTGGCCGTGGCCATGGCCGTGGGTCTGCTCAGCGTCAATCCCGCCTGGCTGCACCAGGGCTGGATGCACGCCAAGCTGGCCTTCGTGGCGGCGCTGCTCGCCTACCACGTCTTTTGCTACCGCCTGATGGGCCAACTCCAGGGCGGCACCTGCACCTGGAGTGGTCGCCAACTCCGCGCCCTCAACGAACTCCCCACCCTGCTGCTGGTGGTGGTGGTGATGCTGGTGGTGTTCAAAAACCAATTTCCCACCGGTGCCGCCACCTGGTTCCTGGTGACTCTCGTGGTGTTCATGGCCGCCTCCATTCAGTTTTACGCCCGCTGGCGACGGCTCAGATCCGAAGCTCTCGCCCCCCAGGTCAACCCAGTTGGAGAAGGGGGCAGTGCTGCGGGCTGAGGCCGAAAACCATCCGCTGACCGCGGTGCTGCGGCAGGTGGGTCCTGGGACCTGCCCAACCCGCTTCAATTTTCACTGCCACACCCTTTGCAGCGATGGCAGCCTGGCGCCGGAGGCTTTAGCGGCCCAGGCCCTGGCCGTCGGCCTTGAGCACCTGGCCGTCACCGATCACCATGCCCTGGGAGCCCACGGCAGCATCGCGGCGCTGTTTGAGCGGGAGCGGGATGCCGGGCGAACGGCCCCCAGCCTGTGGCGGGGGGTGGAGATCAGCTGCTTACTGGAAGGCTGCCTGGTTCACGTGCTGGGCCTCGGCTTCGGGGCCGATTCGAGATCCCTGGAGCCCTATCTGC
>JBAXOO010000315.1:0-2925 GCA_037133235.1 Cyanobium sp. ELA507 | reverse complement strand
GGCCGATCCCCTGGCCCCCTCGGCCGCCCCAAGGCGGCGCCCCTGGCGGCGGCGGCTGAACCGGTTCGTGGTGACCTGGCTCTGTCGCCTCCTTCCCCTCGAACTGCTGGTGCCCCTGCTGGCCCACTCGCCCCTCCTCGATCTGGGGATCCAATCCGCCTACGCCACCCCGGTGATCGGGGATGGCGAACTCCACCGGGTCATCGCCCATCCCGCCCGGCGGCCCGGAGCGGTGCGAGCGCTGCGGGCCATGAGCATCGCCATGGCCCTACGGCCCCATGGCGCCACCGCCCCTGCCCTGCTGCGCCGCCTCACCGTTCCCTTTCTGCTGGTGTGGGGGGAGGTCGACCGGCTGGTGCCCCTCGATGTGGCCCACCAATGCCGCCGGTTGCGGCCCGACCTGGAGCTTCAGGTGGTCCGGGGCGCCGGCCACTGTCCCCACGATGAAAGCCCGGAGGCTTTCCACGATGGGCTGCTGCCCTGGCTGGCCAGCCTGCGCTAGCGAGCTTCGCGGCGTACCTTGGGGGGATATCCCCCAGCACCACGCGCGTCTGCGCCGCAGCAAGACCCCATGAAGCACACCCTTTCGGTGCTGGTCGAAGACGAATCGGGTGCCCTCAGCAGGATTTCGGGGCTCTTCGCCCGCCGTGGTTTCAACATCGAAAGCCTCGCCGTCGGACCGGCCGAGCATCGGGGCGTTTCCCGTCTGACCATGGTGGTTGAGGGGGATGACCGCACCCTCGAGCAGATGAGCAAGCAGCTCAACAAGCTGGTCAATGTGCTCGGGGTGATCGACCTCTCCACAATTCCCGCCGTGGAACGGGAGCTGATGCTCCTCAAGGTTTCGGCTCCAGCCGAAAACCGCAGCGCCATCTTCGATCTGGTGCAGGTGTTCCGCGCCAAGGTGGTGGATGTCGCCGACGACGCCCTCACCCTTGAGGTGGTGGGGGATCCGGGCAAGCTGGTGGCCCTGGAGCGGCTGCTGGAACGCTTCGGGATTCTCGAGATTGCCCGCACCGGCAAGGTGGCCCTGGAGCGCGCCTCGGGGGTCAACACCGAATGGCTCAAGGCCACCACTTCCCGTAAGCGGGTTCCGGCCTGAATTGGATAGCCATCTGGACCGTTGGCTTGCGAGGCAGAGGGCGATTCAGCCGGTACTCAGGGATTGGGGTTGCCCTTCACCAGGGTCCCCCCCTCCAGCACCCGGGCCTTGGTGATGCGGTCCCCCTGCTGGATCCCATCAACCACCTCCATGCCCTGCACCACCCGCCCGAACACCGCATAGCGACCATCCAGCTCAGGCAGGGCCTCGAGGGCCACATAGAACTGGGCGCTGGCGGAATTGGGATCGGCGGATCGGGCCATGGCCACGGCACCGCGTTCATGGGTCAGGGCCAAATCCCTTGCTCCCACCGGTGAGGTGATCGGAGTGCCATAGCGGGGCTGGCGATCGCTGCGGCGACGGAGCTCCAGGGGAATCAGGCGGGCTTCGCCGGTGGCCGGATCGATGAAACTGCCCGTGCCGTATTGGCTCACTGGGGTTTTCGGATTGGCGCTCTGGGGGTCCCCGCCCTGGACCACGAAGGGCACCGGCTCCCGCACCACCCGGTGGAAAACGGTGCCGTCGTAGGCGCCGCGTTTGACCAGATCAACGAAATTGCCGGCCGTGAGCGGGGCATCCTTGCCATCCAGGCGGATCCGCACCTCACCCTTGGGCGTCTCCAGGGCCACAACGGCCGTCCCGCTGAGACAGGGAACGGAGGAGACGCCGCAACCGAGGGCACGGCTGGCGGGGTCGGCGGCGCAGGCCGTCAGGGCCAGGGGAACCAACAGGAGCCAGGCGCAGGCCAACAGCCGGACCAGACGAGGCAACAAGCGAGACATCGCGGCAGGGAGAGCGATAAGGGTTCGGGAAGGGAGGGCGGCGCTCAGAGGCCTTCGAGCGGCACGCCCAGGAAGCGGGCCAGTTCGGCTCCGCCCCGTTCGAGATCGGCCAAGGGCATCGGTTCCCCCACGCGAGTGAGGGGAAGATCGCGGCGGCCCTGCAGCCGCAGGGCAAGGCGCCGGCGGGGGCTGAGGCCATCGCGCACCTCCACCTTGACCGCCTGGATCTCGCGCAGGGGGATGTCCACATCAATCCGCTGGCGAAACGCCTGGCGGCTGATCCGGGCCTGGCCGGATCCGCGGTCGAAGCGGTTAGAACCCGACCCCACATCAATGGCGATCACGGCCCAGAGATAGGTGGCCAACAAAACGGCCGCAATCCCATAGAGCCCCATCACCAAGCCTTGGGGCACCCAGGTGAGCTCGGCCGGATGGCCGATCGGCAACAGGTTTCGACCCAGCCGACTGGAGGCGCTGGTGAGCAGGAAGCCAAGGCCCCCAATACTCACGGCCGTGGCCACAAGCAAATTCGATAGGCGGCGCGAACCGAGCACGCTCTGCTCGAGCACGTCGGCCTTCGCCTGGGACCCACCCGTCGTTGGGGGCCCCCCAGCGGGAGGGGTATCGCCGGAAGCCAGGCCACTGGAAGCCATCGAAGGGATCGGGTCGTGGTGATGGGTCATCCTGCCCGGTCCCGGGCACGGCCGGTAGCCAGGCTCGAAACAACCGGCCCATGGCCGCGCCAAGCCGGGGGGTTTCAGCCCGTGTCGAGCCAGCGCGGCAGCCACGGCAACGTTGTTACCATCGCCCGGTATCCCACAGCCACGCGGGTTTCCCGCACCGCTTCACCCATGACGATCGCTGCAGGGCGCTTGCCCCAGCGGGGATGGTTCGACGTCCTCGACGACTGGCTCAAGCGCGACCGCTTCGTTTTTGTTGGTTGGTCCGGGCTGCTGCTCTTCCCCACCGCCTATTTGGCGCTGGGCGGCTGGCTCACCGGAACCACCTTCGCCACCTCCTGGTACACCCACGGCATTGCCA
>JBAXOO010000314.1:0-2948 GCA_037133235.1 Cyanobium sp. ELA507 | reverse complement strand
CCACCAGCTCCCGCACATCGGTCACCTGGCCAGTGATCGCGGCGGCGGCCACCATGGCAGGGCTCATCAGCAGGGTGCGACCGCTGGCCGAGCCCTGGCGGCCCTTGAAGTTGCGATTGGAGGAGCTGGCGCTGATCTGACGACCCTCGAGGCGATCGGGATTCATGGCCAGGCACATCGAGCAACCGGGCTCGCGCCACTCGAAGCCCGCCGCGCGGAACACCGCATCGAGCCCCTCAGCCTCGGCGGCGGCGGCCACCTGCTCGCTGCCGGGCACCACGAAGGCCTTGATGCCGGGGGCCACATGGCGGCCCTGGGCCACGGCGGCGGCGGCCCGCAGGTCGCTGAGGCGGCCGTTGGTGCAGCTGCCGATGAAGCACACATCCACCGGCAGGCCAGCGATCGGGGCGCCGGGCAGCAGGTCCATGTAGCGGTAGGCCTCCTCGGCCAGGGGGCGCTCCTCGGCGGGGGTCTGCTCCAAGGTGGGCACGCTCTCATCCACGCCGATGCCCTGGCCCGGCGTGATCCCCCAGGTCACGGTGGGGGCAATGGTGGCGGCATCGAAGCGCACCTCATCATCGAAGAAAGCCTCGGGGCCGCTGGCCAGGCCGCTCCACCAGGCCACAGCCCGCTCCCAGGCCTCACCGGCTGGGGCATGGGGCCGGCCTTGGAGATAGGCAAAGGTGGTGGCATCGGGGTTGCAGTAGCCCACCCGGGCACCGCCCTCGATCGCCATGTTGCAGAGGGTCATGCGCTCCTCCATCGAGAGGGCGTCGATGGCGGGGCCGGCGAATTCGTAGGCGTAACCCACGCCGCCCTTGACGCCGAGCGTGCGGATCACGTGCAGCACCAGGTCCTTGGCGTAGACGCCCGGCTGCAGGGTGCCCTCCACCCAGATGCGGCGCACCTTGAGCTTGTTCATCGCCAGGCTCTGGCTGGCCAGCACATCGCGCACCTGGCTGGTGCCGATGCCGAAGGCAATCGCCCCGAAGGCGCCGTGGGTGGAAGTGTGGGAATCGCCGCAAGCCACGGTCATACCGGGCTGGGTGAGGCCCAGTTCTGGGGCGATCACATGCACGATCCCCTGGCGGCCGCTGCCGAGGCCGTGCAGGGTGATGGCGTTTTCGGCGCAGTTGGCCTCGAGGGTGGCCAGCATCGCCTCGGCCAGGGGATCGGCGAAGGGCCGGGCCTGGGAGGTGGTGGGCACGATGTGGTCCACCGTGGCCACGGTGCGCTCCGGGTGCCGCACCGTGAGCCCCAGATCCCGCAGGGCCGCGAAGGCCTGGGGGCTGGTGACCTCATGGATCAGGTGCAGACCAATGAACAGCTGGGTCGAGCCACCCGGCAGATCCGCCACCCGATGCAGCTCCCAGACCTTGTCGTAGAGGGTTCCGGCGCTCACGCGAAAAGGGTTAAGAGATCTGAAATTGAGCCTAGGAGCCCAGGGTGCGCCAGTCAGGTGCCAAGCCCAAGCCCCCAGGCCACGCCCGCGATCACGCCCCAGCCCACGGCGCAACGACGAACCAGGCAGCGAGCCGCGCCATCGGGCCGCGACCGCGCCGCAAAACCGCCGCAAGCGCGCCAGACGCCGCCCTTGGTAAGTGCAAATACCTAGAGTCAAGGCAAGGCCGTGCTTCAATACCACACAGAAGGTTCAAAAAGAAGAAACTTCACATCAGTCTGCATTCCTTTCCCGTCCCTGCCCTGTCCCCCTCTGGAGATGGTCCGATGTCCGTTCAGCCCGGTTCCTTGGTGCGCATCCACCGTCGTGACGACGCCGTTTACGAGGTGGTGACCGTCGAAGACGACGATCTGCGCTGCTGGGTCCGCCGTTGGCCCCAAACCAGGAAGGCAAGCTCCCCCTTTCCGGTGCCGATCCGTGAACTCCACGGTCCGCTCCAAGCGGAGGCAACACGATGATCCCCGTTGCTGCGGCCATCGCCGCCCGACTGCTGCTCTGCGGTGCCCGCACCGCCCTGGTGAGTGGCCTGCTCGCCCTGGGATGCGAGGGGGTACACCTGCTGCTAGGTCCTGATCCCGTCCACCTCGACTGGCTGGGCCTGGCCGGACAAGCCTGAAGGCCCGCTGCACCTTCGCCGGCAGCGGGCAGGACCCTGCGGGTGATCACACCCCATTCACCACGTTGATCGGCGCCCCAGCCAGGATCGCCGCTCCATTGGCGGCAACAGCCTGGATCAATCGCCCCCGGGCTGCCCGAGTGGCCCAGGCGATGTGGGGGGTGATCACGCAATTGGGGGCGCTGACCAGGGGGTTGGTGGGGTCGGGGGGCTCCAGGCTCAGCACATCCAGCCCGGCGCCGCCGAGGCGGCCGCTGTGGAGGGCGGCGGCCAGGTCGGCCTCGTTAACCAGGGGTCCCCGACCGGTGTTGATCAGCAGGGCGCCGGGCTTCATCAGGGCGATCCGCTCCGCATCGATCAAGCCACGGGTCTCGGGGGTGAGCGGGCAGTGGAGGCTCACCACATCACAGCTCGCCAGCAGGGTGGGGAGATCGACGCCGCTCACCCCCTCGGCGCTGATGGGCTGGCGCCGGTGGGCCAGCACCTCCATCCCGAAGGCCCGGGCGATCGCCGCCACCGCCAGGCCAATCCGGCCGAGACCCACCACCCCGAACCGGAGGCCGGCCAGTTCGGTGAGGCTGCCATCCCAGAAGGCGAAATCCGGGCCGGCACTCCAGCGGCCCTGCCGCACCAGGGAGGCATGGTGGCCGGTGCGGTTGGTGAGCTCCAGCAGCAGGGCGAACACCGCCTGCGCCACCGAGGCGGTGCTGTATTCGGGCACGTTGCAGAGCGGCACGCCCCGGGCCGCCGCCGCGGCCCCATCCACCACATCGTGGCCAGTGGCGAGCATGCCGATGCCCCGCAGATGCGGAGCGGCGACCAGATCAGCCGCCGTGAGGCGTGTCTTGTTGGTGAACACCACATCGGCCC
>JBAXOO010000313.1:0-2951 GCA_037133235.1 Cyanobium sp. ELA507 | reverse complement strand
GCTGCCAGGGGAGGGGCTGACAATCGGGGCGCTGCCGGGGGCCCGGGTGGTGCTCAATGCCTCGGAGCTGGCCCTGCTGCAGCGGCTGCCCAGGCCGGGCCTGCCGCGCCGCCGGGACGCGGGCCTGATGGGCCCGGAGTCGGTGTGGCTGCACCTGCTCGATCTGGTGGAGGCCTGGTGCGGCGAACACCTCGGCCGGCGCCCTCGGGCCTTCAGACTGCTGCGCAGTGCCTTCGAGCCCACGGCCTCGCCACGCAGCACCCCGTGAGCAGGAACCCGTGATCAGGCAACAGTGATCAGGCAACAGTGATCAGGCAACAGTGATCCGCACCCCGAGATGAGCCCGCTGCGATGAGTCCAGGCCCGATGCACCAGCCACGGATCCGGGAGATGGGGTCATGAACGATCCCAGCAACCCCCTGTCCCCTGCTGGGGGAAGCATCTCGGCTGGACCCGGCCAGGGCGACCAGCCCAGGGAGCAACCTGTTGGCGCCGGGCTCGAGGGATCACCAGCAAGCGCCGCGGCCCAGGCGTCAGCGGACGGCTCCCCTGCCCCCCGCACCAGGGCTCCGGGTCCTCGCGGCGCGGCGGCCAAGGGGGGAGAGACCGGCCTGGCGGCGGTGCTGGCCCTGCCGGGCTTCCGCCAGCTCTGGCTCGGCCAGATTTTCTCCCAACTGGCCGACAAGTTCTACATCGTGTTGATGGTGTTCCTGATCGCCCAGTACTGGGTGACCGAGAACCCCCAGGCTGATCCGGCTCTGGCCGAAGCAGCGGCGGCGATTCGCATGGGGGTGGAGAACCGGGCCCAGATCATCACCCTGCTGGCCACCGGCATCTATGTGGCCAACACGATCCCGGCGATGTTGCTGGGCACCGTCGCCGGCGTCTGGGCCGATCGCTGGCCGAAACGGGCGGTGATGGTGAGCTCCAATGCCCTGCGGGCGGGGCTGTTGCTGCTGGCGCCGCTGGCGCTGTTGCCCGGACCCCAGTGGCTGGGGTTGAGCTGGGGCTACTGGGCGCTGGTGGCGATGACGGTGCTCGAATCGGTGCTCACCCAGTTCTTCGCACCGGCGGAGCAGGCGGCCATCCCCCTGCTGGTGCCCTCCCACCAGCTCCTGGCTGCCAATTCGCTTTATCAGGCCACCAGCATGGGGGCCACGATCGTCGGCTTCGCCCTCGGCGATCCGATCCTGCGGCTGATGCATGGCCTGCTGCAGCGGCTGGGCTTCAACGGCGGTGAGTTCGTGCTGCTGCCGCTCTGCTACGGCATCGCCGCCGTGGCGATCGCCGCGATCGCCATCGAGGAGCCGGTCCGCCCCCCCCGCAACGTCACCGTCTGGCAGGAGATCGGCGAGGGGATCCAGGTGCTGCGCGAACGCCCCAGTGTGCGCAGCGCCATGTTGCAGCTGGTGTTGCTCTACAGCCTGCTGGCGGCGCTCTATGTGCTGGCGATCAGCCTGGCGGCCACGATCGTCGGCCTGGGGCCCACGGGTTTCGGAACCTTGCTGGCGATGAGCGGCCTGGGGCTGGCGATCGGTGCGGTGGCGATGGCCCAGCTGGGGGATCGCTTCAGTCGCCGCCTGCTGGGCTCCAGTGGCCTGGGCATGATCGCCTGCTGCCTGGTGTTGCTAGGGCAGGCCCGCGGCAATCTCCCCGTCACCCTGCTGCTCTGCGGCCTGCTCGGCGTCGGGGCGGCCCTGCTGGCGATCCCGGCCCAGACCACGATCCAGGAGGACACCCCCGAGGATCAACGGGGCCGGGTGTTCGGTCTGCAGAACAACCTGATCAACATCGCCCTCAGCCTGCCGCTGGTGCTGGCGGGGGCTGTGGTCAGCCGTTATGGACTGCTGCCGGTGCTCTGGGCTCTGGCGGCGGTGGCCCTGGTGGCGGCCCTGAGCGAGCAGCCCTGGCGCCGCTGCTAATTTCCGGTATCGAAAGGAACCATACCGGTGGCACACATTGCCTGGCTGGGCAAGAAATCCCCGTTCTGTGGCAACGTCACCTACGGCCTCAGCATCACCGAGGCCCTGCGGCGCCGCGGCCACGGGGTCAGCTTCATTCACTTCGACACCCCGCCTGCGGGCCTGGGACGTCATGAGCCGGTGGCCAGCGAGGCCCGCAGCCTTGAGCCCGACGCCAATCTCACCCCGGGCAACCCCGAAGTCGCCCTGTCCTACCTGGTGAAGTCCCAGGTGTACACGATCCCCTCCCCCGGCGCCCAGCGGGAGCTGAGGGAGTCGCTGGAGCGGCTCAAGCCCGATCTGGTCCACGCCAGCCTCACGCTCTCGCCCCTGGATTTCCGCCTGCCGGACCTCTGTCAGCAACTGGGACTGCCCCTGGTGGCCACCTTCCATCCCGCCTTCGATGCGGCCCTGCGCAACCTGGCCGGCGGCACCCAGCAGCTCACTTATCAGCTCTATGCGCCGGCCCTGGCCCGCTTTGATCGGGTGATCGTGTTCTCGGAGCTGCAGGCCGATCTGCTGGAGCGGCTGGGGGTGCGGCGGGAACGCCTGGCGGTGATTCCGAATGGGGTCGATCCGCTGCAATGGGCTCCGGCTGGCCAGGAGGATCCCCAGGCTGGTGTGGCTGCCGAACTGACCAGGCTGCGGCAGCGCTTCGCTGGTCGCCGGCTGTTTCTCTACATGGGCCGCATCACCACCGAGAAGAACCTGGAGGCGCTGCTCAAGGCCTGGCGCTTGGTGCGGCTTGCGGGTTGCGTGCTGGTGATCGTGGGCGATGGCCCCCTACGGGCCTCCCTGCAGAACCCCGGCGAACCGGATGTGGAGTGGTGGGGCTTCGAGGCCAGCGTTGAGCGCAGGATCGCCCTGCTGCAGCTGGCGGAGGTCTTCCTGCTGCCGTCGTTGGTGGAGGGTCTGTCGCTGGCCCTGCTGGAGGCGATGGCGGCCGGAGCCGCCTGCGTGGCCACCGACGCCGGGGCCGATGGCGAGGTG
>JBAXOO010000312.1:0-2952 GCA_037133235.1 Cyanobium sp. ELA507 | reverse complement strand
CGGTAGACCTTGCTGATCGTGTTGCGGTGCAGGCCGGTCTGCATCGCCAGCTGGCGGGTGCTCGGCAGGCGGTGACCCGGCGGGTAGTGACGGGCTGCAATCGCGAAGCAGATCTGGTTGTACAGCTGGGTCGAAGCCGGAATGTCGCTTTCCTGCTGGATGTGGAATCGCACGCCGGGGTGGGGCCAGGTCAACTGTCGGCCAGCCTAAGGAGCTTTTGCCCCGGTGACAATTGCTCCGTTGTCATACGACCATGTGCCGGGGTGTGCCAGATGGCCCAGCCGTGGTGCCGCAGGTCGTGGGCATGGTGGACTCTCGCAGCTCCGGCCTCTGGTCCAGTCAGGCTTTTGTCACCCAATCCCGGCGGCGCCTCTGCGGCCTTCCCGCACCCTGGCCCCGGGCGGTGCGATTGGCGGCCTTGGCCACAATGGCCCGGTGCCCGATCCCCTGCCGATGGCCGCGCTTCCCGCCCCCCGCAATTCCGTGCAGGCCGAATGGGTCCAAGTGGCGGTGCCGGCTTCGTCCGGGGCCACCGCCACCACCCTGCCGGCTTGGTGGGCCCGCCCCGGCACCCAGGAACCCCGGGGGGCGGTGTTGGTGCTGCCGGAGGTGTTCGGCGTGAATGGCTGGGTTCGCAGCGTCGCTGACCGGCTGGCGGGGGAGGGCTATGCCGCCCTGGCGATCAGCACCTTTGCCCGCACCGCCCCTGGGCTGGATGCGGGCTACGACGAAGCGGGCCTGGCGGCAGGCCGGGATCACCGCGATCGGGTCACCGCCGACCAACTGCTGGCGGATGCGGCGGCGGCGGCGGCCTGGCTGCAGCAGCGGCACGGGGAGAGGCCCCTGGGCTGCGTGGGGTTTTGCTTTGGGGGCCATCTGGCGCTGTTGGCGGCCACCCTGCCGGTCTTTGCGGCCACCTGCGATTTCTACGGTGCCCGGGTGTCGAGCTTTCGGCCCGGTGGCGGCCCCCCCAGCCTGGCGCTGGTGCCCCAAATTCCCGGCCGCTTGTGGTGTTTCTGCGGTGATGCCGACCCGCTCATGCCACCCCAGGAGCGCGCCGCCATCGAGGCCTCCCTCACCGCCGCTAATGGCGGCATCGCCGCCACCGATCCGGCGGCCCGCCACCGGCTGATCACCGCGCCGGGTGCGGGCCACGGCTACCTCTGTGAGGCCAGGGCTGATTTTCAGCCGCAGGGAGCCGAGGCGGGCTGGGCCGCCATGCTCGAGCTCTTTGCCACAACCCTTTGAGCCAGCGCGGATTGGCTTGCGCTAAGGAGCCTGCGCCACGCCTGCTCTTCCGCTGCGACCAGGGCTGAAGCAGCCCCAGTTGAGTTTCAGTCCTTGCTGGCCGCTACAGGGGCAGGGATGGTGCCGCTGGTGGCGGGCTTGGCGCCGGTGGGTTTGGCGGCGGCCTGCTTGCGGGGGCTGAGGAACATGATCATGTTGCGGCCCTCCCGCTTGGGATGCTGCTGGATCTCGGCGTTTTCCTCGAGATCCTTCGCCATCCGCAGCAGCAGCACTTCGGCCAGGGCCGTGTGCTGGATTTCGCGGCCGCGGAAGATCACCGTGCACTTCACCTTGTCGCCGGACTTCAGGAAGCGCACCGCCTGACCAATCCGCACCTGGTAGTCGTGCGAATCGATCTTGTAGCGCATCTTCACCTCCTTCACCTCGGTCTGGTGCGACTTCTTCTTGGCCTCCTTGGCCTTCTTCTCCTGCTCAAACTTGTATTTGCCGTAGTCCATCACCCGGCAAACGGGCGGGTCGGCTTTCTCGCTCACCAGCACCAGGTCGAGCTCCCGCTCCCTGGCCACCTCCAAGGCCCGTTCGCGGGTGATCACCCCCAGCTGACTTCCATCGGCATCGACCACCCGCAGGTTGGGATAGCTGATGCGGTCGTTGATGTTGGGGAGCTCCCGCACGGGAGCACGGCGATCAAAACGCGGACGGGGGGGCATTAAAAAGGGCTGCTGAACGCTTACCCTAGAACCTGCCGGGCCAGCTGCAGTGATTCCTGCAGCAGATCGCCACCAGCGGCATCATTGCTCCCCTGTCCCAGCCACACCGGGTTGTGGCGTCGGCGGAACCAGGTGCGTTGCCGTTTGGCGTACTGGCGCGTGCGCTGCTCGGTGAGGGCGATCGCCGCGGCGCGGCTGAGATCGCCCGCCAGCAGGTGTTGGGCCTCGGCGTAGCCCATGGTGCTCAGCAGCGGGCAGTGTGGCCCGTAGCGCTCCAGCAGGGCCGCCGTTTCCTCCACCAGCCCCTCCGCGTACATCCTTTCGGTGCGAATCCGGATGCGCTTGGACAGGTCCGGCGGGTTGAGGCCCAGCTCCAGCACCCGCCAGCTGGGCGGGCGGTAGCCCTGTTGGCTGCTGAGGGTGCGACCGGTGGCATAGAGCACCTCCAGGGCCCGCTGGGTGCGCACCGCATCGGCCGGAGCAATGCGGGCTGCCGCCACCGGATCGGCCTGGGCCAGCAGGCCGTGGCAGATCGGTTGGCCCAGGGCCCCCAGCTGGGCGCGCAGGGCCGGCTGGGGGGGGACCGCCGGCGGGGCCAGGCCCGCCACTAACGCCTGCAGGTAGAGGCCACTGCCCCCCACCAGCAAGGCCACCCCCCGGCGGCGGTGTTCGGCGGCGATGGCGGCGTTGGCGAGGGCGGTGAACTCCTGCAGGTTGATCGGATGGTCGGGGTCGCGCAGGTCAAGCAATTCGTGGCGCACCCTGGCCCGCTGGGCCGCGCTGGGCTTGGCGGTGCCCACCGCCATGCCCCGGTAGAGCTGCCGCGAATCCACCGAGAGCACGGCCAGATCGAGGGCCTCGGCCAGGGCGATCGCCAGGTCGGTCTTGCCACTGGCGGTGGGCCCCAGCAGGGCGATGGTGAGGGGCTGCGGTTCGGCGCCAGGGGCCGGAACGGCGGCTGGGGCCGGCGCCGCTGGCGGCGGCTCGTGGAAAG
>JBAXOO010000311.1:0-2960 GCA_037133235.1 Cyanobium sp. ELA507 | reverse complement strand
CCGAGAACGGCAAACAGGTGATGGCCCTGGTGGAACTCAAGGCCCGCTTCGACGAGGACAACAACATTCAGTGGGCCCGCCAGCTGGAGAACTCCGGCGTGCATGTGGTGTACGGCGTGCTGGGCCTCAAGACCCACACCAAGGTGACCCTGGTGGTGCGGCGCGAGAAGGACACCCTGCGCAGCTACATGCACGTCGGCACCGGAAACTACAACTCCCGCACCTCCAACCTCTACACCGACATCGGGCTTCTCACCGCCCGGGAGGATTTTGGCCAAGACCTGGTGGAACTGTTCAACTACCTCACCGGTTTCTCCAAACAACAGAGCTTCCGCAAATTGCTGGTGGCACCGGTCACCTTGCGCAGCGGTATGGAGGAGCTGATCCGCCGCGAGATTCGCCATGCCCGCGAGGGCCGTGGCGGGCTGATCAGGGCCAAAATGAATGCTCTGGTGGATCCAGCCATCATCGCCCTGCTCTACGAGGCCTCTGCGGCGGGCGTGCAGATCGATCTGGTGGTCCGGGGCATGTGCTCTTTAAGGCCTGGCCTAGTGGGCGTGAGCGAGAACATCCGCGTGGTGAGCGTGATCGGACGCTTCCTGGAACACTCCCGCATCTTCTGGTTCGGCAACGGCGGCCAAGATGAGCTATTCCTCGGCAGTGCCGACTGGATGCCCCGCAACCTGGATCGCCGGGTCGAGGCGGTGGCGCCGATCGAAGATGCCCAGCTCAGCCAGCAACTCCGGCACTTGATCGAGCTCTATCTGCAGGACAGTACCGCCTGGCACATGCAAAGCGACGGCAGCTTCCTGCAGATTCAACCCGAAGATGAGGGTATGGTTTCGCAGAACATCCTCATGCAGAGCTGGCGCGGTGGCTTGAAAACGTAGCCTTCACAACCGCCAACGATCTCGCGTAGTCTCCGATACAGGAAATCTTCCAGTTCATACCTTTACCTCTGACGCGGAGGTGCTACATTCCGGCCAAATTCATTTCGGAGGCCTGGGGTGATGGGGACACCTCTGCATTCCGCACCCAACGGGGCCGCCAGTGGCGGTCCCGTGGGTGCGAAATCAGCCCGCGCACGTGTTGATTCCGGCACCACAAACCGTCCATCCCGTCAGGGATCACGCGGAGGTGCCAGCCGATCTTCCGGCCGCCTTAGCGCCGATTCGATCGGCTGGTATTTGGGCACCATCGGCCGGGTGCCCCTGCTCACGGCGGCCGAGGAGATCGAGCTGGCCCACCATGTTCAGGAGGGCAAACAACTGCAGTCTGTGGAGGCCGAGCAACGCACCGCCCAACAGAACCGCAGGATCCGCATGGGTCAACGGGCCCGCGACCGGATGATGGCGGCCAATCTCCGCCTCGTGGTGAGCGTGGCGAAGAAGTATCAAAATCAGGGCCTCGAATTGCTCGATCTGGTGCAGGAGGGAGCGATCGGCCTGGAGAGGGCGGTCGATAAATTCGACCCGGCAATGGGCTACAAATTCTCCACCTATGCCTACTGGTGGATCCGCCAGGGCATGACCCGGGCCATCGACAACAGCGCCCGCACGATCCGGCTACCGATTCACATCAGCGAAAAGCTCTCCAAGATGCGGCGGGTCAGCCGCGAGCTCTCCCACCGTCTCGGCCGCCAACCAAACCGACTGGAAATCGCCCATGCCCTCGGCACCACCCCCGAGGAACTGGAGGAGCTGTTGGCCCAGACCGCACCCTGCGCTTCGCTTGATGCCCACGCCCGCGGCGAGGAGGACCGCAGCACCCTCGGGGAGCTGATCGCCGATCCCGCCAGCAACGAGCATCTCGACTCGATGGACCGGCATCTGCAGAAGGAGCACCTCGGCACCTGGCTCGCCCAGCTGAACGACCGCGAGCAGAAGATCCTCAGGTTGCGCTTTGGCCTGGAGGGGAGCGAGCCCCTCACCCTGGCGGAGATCGGCCGCCAGATCAACGTGTCCCGCGAGCGGGTGCGCCAGTTGGAAGCCAAGGCGATCCTGAAGCTGCGGCTGATGAGCTCGATGCAGCAGGCCGCCTGAGCAGCGTGGCCATGGGCGGTGTGACCATGGACTGGTGGGGGCGGCAATGGATCGGGGTCATCGCCGTGCTGGTGTGGCTCACCCTGGTGGCCAGCATCTCCCTGGCGGTCCGGGCCCGCTGGCCGGAGCGGGGGGAATGGAGCCGCAAGGTGGTGCACATCGGGGCCGGCCCGGTGGTGCTGATCGCCTGGGCCCTGGGCATCGATCGATGGGTCGCCCTGCCCAGTGCGGCCTTAGCCACCCTGCTGACCGCCGTCAACCACCGGCGTCACCTGCTGCCGGGCCTGGAGGATGTCAACCGCGCCAGCTATGGGACGGTGGCCTACGGAGCCTCGATCACCCTGCTGCTGCTCGTCTGGTGGCCCCGGAATCCGCTGGTGGTGGCCGCCGGCGTGCTGGTGATGGCCTTCGCCGATGGACTGGCCGGCCTGGTGGGCCCCCAGGTGACCTCTCCGAGCTGGCGGATCCTGGGCGAGCGGCGCTCCCTGGCCGGCACCGCCACCATGGCGCTCACGAGCCTGGTGGTGCTGCTCGCCCTGGCGGCCCTGGCGGGAGCCTCCGGCCAGCCGGTGCCGACACCGGCCGCCTTGGTGGGGATCGCCCTGGCCGCGGCCCTGCTCGAACAGGTGGGGATCGGCGGCCTCGACAACCTGAGCGTGCCCCTGGCCGTGGCCTGGATGTGGAGCCAGCTCACAGTGGTCTGAAGCCCGGCTCAGGCCCGCAGCAGGTCCTCGCATTGACGGTCCCAATCACCGCGGCTGCCAAGGGCAGCCACCAGCAAACGATCTTCGGGCTGCTCGCGCAACCGCAGCTCCCACTGCCGGATCAACTCGGCCCGGTCCATCCAGACATCCAGCACGGTGCGCTGGATCGCATCGCCATCCCAGTGGCGGCCCCGGGCGGTGTCGAGGGCCCAGC
>JBAXOO010000310.1:0-2970 GCA_037133235.1 Cyanobium sp. ELA507 | reverse complement strand
CATGCTGCCCGCCCTGCCTAGCCCCTTCCCTGGCCTCGCTGCCCTGCGCCGGCTTTTGGGGCGCCTGGTGATGCCCTTGATCCTGCTCTTTCCCCTCGTTCTGGCCGGTTGCGGCGGCCCGGGCCAGCCCCCCCATGCGGTGCTGTTGGATGCCCTGTCCCTCCAGATCCAACTCACCCAGGGCGCCATCGCCCAGGCCCTGGAACTCGATGCACCGGGGCTGCCGCAGGTGAGCCGGGTGCGGGTGGAGGACCAGACGGCGATCGCCATTGGCCCGGCCAAGGGGCTGCGGTTGGCGGGCCATTTCGACTGGCGGCTGGCGGGCGATCCGATCCGGGTGGATAGTCCGTTTGAGCTCTATCTCGAGCGGGGCGAACGCAACCAGAGCTGGCGCCTGGCCCGACCCACCGGCACCACCAGCACCACCGGAGATGGCAGCCTCCAGGAGTGGACCACGTTTCCGTTGCCCCTCCCAGGGGATACGGGGCGAAGCTGAACGATGGCGAAGGATGCGATGGCCTCAGCTGGCGGCTTCGCCCTGCTCGCCAATCGGGAAGGTTTCACCGATGCCGAGGGCCCGGCAGAGGTGGGGGAGGCTGAGGCCCTGAATCAGCAAATTGAGCACCACCACGCAGAACACGATCACCTCGGCGTTGTCGACCAGGGCCGGCACCAAGCTTTGATCAATCCCCTTCACGTTTGGGATGGCCTTGATCACCTCGAAACTGAGGGCTAGAGGTACGGCTCCGCGCAGCCCGCACCAGGCGATCAGTAGTGATTCCTTGAGGCTGAAGGGTGAAAGTTTTTGAAACAGCAGCACGCTGACTGGCCGCGCGATCAACATCATCCCTAGGGCAATCGCAATGCCTTCAGGCATCGAATCCAGCATCTGGCGCGGGTGCATGGCTAGGCCAAAGATCAGAAACACCACGATCTCCGTCATCGTGTTGAAGGGAAGCATGGTCTGCAGCAGGGCTTCCGGCGTCACCCGGGCATTGCGGTAGACGTGGTTGCTCATGAACATCCCCGTGGCATAGGCGGCAATGAAGCCGGAGCCCTCCAGCAACTCCGCTACCCCATAGGAGAGCAGGGCGATGGCCACGCCAAGGATGAGCAATTCCTCCTGGCGGTGTACCAGGTATTCGAGGCTGAAGCGGGCCCCATAGCCCAGGATCACCCCCACCACCAGGCCCGAGCCGATCTTCTGCAGAAACATCCGCATCTGCTCGATCAGCAGGCCTTCGCCGCCACCTTGGCCATGGGCCATGGTGAACAGCCCCACCACCACGCTCAGAAACAGAATCGCCGCCGGGTCGTTGACCGAGGACTCAAATTCCAGCAGGGCCTGCAGCCTTGGTGGCAGGCGCTTCGGTAGGGATGCCAGCACGCCGATCGTGGCACCGGCATCGGTGGAACCCAGGCAGGCGGCGATCAATAGGGCGGCCGCCAGGGGCATCTGGCCGAAACCCAATTCGATGCCTCCGGCCGTGGGTGAGGAGACGAACCACACGATCAACCCCAGCAGCAGCGAGGAGACGATCACGCCGCCCACGGCTAGCACCACCCCGTATTCGAGGAAACCACGGATCGAGCGCAGTTCGGTGCGCAGGCCTGCGTAGAAGAGCAGCATCGAAAGGCTGAGGGTGTGCAGCCAGGCGATGGTCTCGTTGCTGAATAGGGTGGCGTTGGTGTTGATGAACAGCCCCAGTAGCAATACCCCCAAAACGGTGGGCACGCCGAGTTTCAGGGAGAAGCGGCTGATGGCCAGGGTGCCCATAAAAAGCCCGCCGACCAGCACCGCCATCACCGGTAGCGAGAACATCCGGCTGAGGCTGCTCGCCTCCGGGGGGGCGAGCGTCTGGAGGCCGCTGGCCTGGGCGGCAGCTCCGCCAAGGGCCAACAGCAGGGCGATCCAGACGGGTCTTGGCAAGGGGCCTTGGCGGCAGGCCGAAGTTTAGGGGGGGTCTTGCTGCCCTTTTTGCTCCGTTGGCGTCAATCTGCTTGGCACCCCTGCCCGCTGCGGTGGGCGCCCCTGGCTGAGCAGGATGCTCGAGAGGATCAGCCCGCCCCCGGCGAGGGTCCAGGGGTCCACCCTTTCGCCGAATAGCAGCCAACCCCACAGGGCGGCGAAGCCCACCTGCCCGTAGCTGATCGAGGTGGCCTGGGCGGCGCTGAGGCGCACCAGGCCATGGGTGAGGCCGATTTGGCCCAGCTGGGTGAACAGTCCCACCCCCACCAGCCAGCCCAGTTCCACCATGGTGGGCTTTACCGGATCGAGCAGCACCAGCGGCAGGCTCACCGGGATCGAGACCATGGGAAACCAGAGCACGATCACCTGGGGATGTTCGCTCCGGCCCAGCTCCCGCACGCTCACGTAGGCCACCGCCGTAAGCAGGGCCCCGACCACCGCTACCGCTACGCCAAGCGGAGGCAGAGGAGCCATGCCCCCCAGGCCGAAGGGGCGGGCGACCAGGAGAACCCCCAGCCAGCCCAAGGCCACCCCCAGGCCGAGGCGCCCCCCGGGCCTTTCCCCGAGCCAGCGCCAGGCCAGCAGCGCCGTGATGGCCGGATAGAGGTACTGGAGCACGGTGGCGGCGGCCAGGGGCAGGCGCATCACCCCCACGTAAACGGCGAACAGAGCTGCGGTGCCCACCAGCCCCCGCACCGCCAACAGGCCCCGCCGCTGACCCCAGGGATCCAGGCCCGCTCGCCGCACCAGCAGCCCACTGAGCACCACGCTCAGCAATGCCCGGCCCAGCACCACCTCCGCCACCGGCAGCCTGCCGTGCAGTTGCTTCACGCACACCGTCATCAGGCTGAAGCAGAAGGCCCCAGCCACCAGGGCCAGTGCGGCACCGCGGGGCGAACCCCATCCCTGGTGGGATGGAGCAGAATGGTTGCCTTCACGGCTGCCCATCCCCACGGCCCTCGCTCGCTTCGGCTCACCCAGCCTCCCAGCTCCCTAACCCC
>JBAXOO010000309.1:0-2974 GCA_037133235.1 Cyanobium sp. ELA507 | reverse complement strand
CCCTGGGCGTGAGGGCAGCGGTGCCGGCCGTGGCCCGGGCTCTGCTGCGGGGGCTGATCAAGGCCCTGTTGCTGCTGGGCCTGGTGGCCGCCGGCCTGGCCGTGGCCGGCCAGCTGAGTTGGACGCCGCGGCTCACGCCACCACTGGTGCTCAACGCCCTGCTGCTGGGCCTGGGGGTGGGCTTTGCCGAGGAGCTGCTGTTTCGGGGCTGGCTGATGGGCGAGCTCACCCTGTTGCTCGGAAGACAAAGGGCGCTATGGCTTCAGGCTGCGGTGTTCAGCCTGGTGCACACCCGCTTCAACCTGCCGCCGCTGCAGTTGTTGGGGCTGTTGGGAGGACTGCTGTTGCTGGGCCTTGCCCTGGGACTCCAACGCCGGGCCGATGGCGGGCTGCTTTGGGGCGCGATCGGACTCCACGGCGGGCTGGTGGGCGGATGGTTTCTACTGGGGCAGGGGCTGGTGCAGGTGAGCGCCACGGCACCCAGCTGGCTGATCGGCCCGGCCAACCCGATCGGCGGCCTGCTGGGCTGGCTGGGGCTGGTGGCGCTGCTGCTGGCCAGGCGGCGGTGGTGGTGAGGCGGTGGTGGCCCTGAGATCGAAAACTTTTTAAAGCCCGTTCAATTCAGCTTCACACCTCAGCTTCATCCCCCAGCAGCCCAACACAACCGTCCGCACGACAGGCAATCCAAAGCCGCTGGCCCACTTGGCAATGTGCAATGAACATGCGTGGCTAAAAAAAAACTGGTTTCCGCCTCGCGTGGCAGGAAACCAGCTTGCACTGATCATGTAGCTTTAAGTTGATCAGAAAATAAAGAAATCGCTGCTTGTAAGTGCAGGTGCACTGGTCAAGGTGGCAAATTTGGTGTATCCGGCCAAGGATCCACTGCCACCAGCAGCGAAGTAAAGGTTACCCGAGTCGTAAACCACATCAACGCCAGATGCAGCGGCGGTACCAAAATCACCGACATTCAAAGAACCAGCGCTCAAGCTGGTGAACACGGAATTGGCCAACCAAATTTTGTCGGACTGACCTGAATTTGTGAAATCGGTGATGGTGTCCACATTGGTGGAGGCGTTGAGGGTGGTTGCAAAGACAAAAGCGTCGTCTCCAGCGCCACCCGTCAAGGAATCGTTGCCGGTATCGCCACTGATCCAATTGGCGGTGCTACTACCCGTGATGGTGTCGGAATCTTGGCCGCCGGCGAAGAGGTTATTGAAGGTGGAACCGTTGACGGTGAATGCACCCGACGTGGTGAGGGACGTGGACCCCGTGGTGGCCTTCACGAATTTCAGGGCTAGACCGCCACCCGTGAAAACATTGGTGCCGGTCATGGTGGGGGTGCCGGTGAGGGCATCCGTCATCCTGATGCCATAGCCATTGGCAATGGTGTTGAAGGTGTTGGCAGTGGTGGAACCGTCGATCTTTATAGAATCAACTTTGCCGTAGAGATCGAGATAGGAGCCATCAGAAAATGTATTGCCGCTCAAGGTAGCATCCACGTTTTCCAGCCGATTGCCCTCCCAGCGCACGTTTTTATTGGCGGTTCGCCTGAAAGTGTTGCCCGCAATCAGCGCAGTACCGGTGGTACCAGTGGTCATATTGAGCAGATTAAAACTACTCAGAAATCCTGCTTCGTCAAAGTTTGTATTTTGGATTTTAATTGCCGCCCGATTGTTCCAGTTATGAAAAAAGGCGGAGCCACCAGAACCAACGCCTTTAGTAGCTTGAAAACCATTATTCTGACCCGTGATGCTCACCGCGGAGTTATTCAACTCAAAAACTGTATTAATCGTGGCCGATCCAATACCAATCAACGACATGTACTTGTTTCCATTGCCCACCCCATTCCAGCCACTATGTTGGCCCGTAAAGCTCACATTGGTGAGGACGAAGCTTCGCTGCACGACACTATCTCTATCAATGCTTAGCAAAGGGCTGCCAGCCGCGGCAACCCCTGTAGTACTGGTATAATTAAGAATGATATTTGTGAGCGACCCAGGCGCGCCGACATTGCCATCAATATTTTCTGCGTAAATGCGCGTGTCGTTAATCGTATTGCCATTTCCATTAATGGCATATCCGAAAGCCCTTACGACGTTAGACCTGCAGGGCTTCTTAGCGAACGTTGTTATCGATGCATAGGGCGATGTTCCGGTCAGATTAATCGCATCACCGGACCCTGCCTGCATAATAAAACCGCACAAAGCGGTAGAATTCGGTGCATCAAATGAGGCCATGGGAGCTTCTCTTGGTTAAATCGGGAAGTTGGCACATTAAGACCAACGCTCTCACGCAGGTCGCTATTTTGCCAAGTTAACCAACTTTTAGCATCGATATACGTTTTTGTCAACTTGTCGTCAACCGCTGGGTATTTCAGGCCACGCTTATTGGAGGCCGATGAAGCGGCCACTTCACCGCACCGCCGTCGCCAGGGCCTTGCGCCCCTCCACCGGCGCCCGCAGGGCTTCCTCCAGGGGGGCGCAGCCGTAATCGCGCTCCAGCAGGTCGATCACGGTGCGGCCGAAGTCGGCGGGGTTGCTCGCAAAGGCCTCGAGACAGAGGCGGCCGAAGGTGCTGCCCATTGGCTCAGGGTTCCAGAGGAGCTTGCGGGCCGTCCAGGGCATCATGCTCATCGGGTCGTATCCGGGGCGGATCAGGCCCTGATCGAAGCCGTACTGCTCCAGGTGGGTGTGGGGCTGGAGGCCGATGAAGAAGATGGCCGGCTCCACCTTGTCGGCACCGAAGATCCGCTCCAGCTCGCGGTGGTAGGCCACGGTCTGGCGGATCGTCTCGGGGCGCTCATCAATCACATTGAACGAGTAGTTCACCGACACCTGCTCGCGGAAGCCGGCCCGCGCCAGCAGGCGGCAGCTCTCCAGCACGGTGCGGAGGTTGTAGCCCATGCGCATGCGGCGCACCAGCTCCTGGGAGCCGGAGGTGATGCCGATCTCGAAGTAGCTCATGCCGGTGGCCA
>JBAXOO010000308.1:0-2992 GCA_037133235.1 Cyanobium sp. ELA507 | reverse complement strand
GAAACCCTGGCCTTCCACGCCAAGGCCTACCCCGAGCTCAACCGCACCAAGCTCGAGTTCATGGGCTTCGTGCAATACCGCACGGGCGGCGAATACCACCTCAATAGCCCCGAGATGGCCAAGGCCCTCCATGCCGCCGTGGCTGCCGGCCCCGGCTACGACCATTTCGCCACCTACCAGACCCTGCTGGAAAACCGGCCGGTCACAGCCCTGCGGGATCTGCTGCAGCTCAGACCCGCTGCCACCCCCCTGCCGATCGAGCAGGTGGAGAGCATCGAGAGCATCTGCAGGCGCTTCTGCACCGGCGGCATGAGCCTCGGCGCTCTCTCCCGCGAGGCCCACGAGGTGCTGGCGGTGGCGATGAACCGCATCGGCGGCAAGAGCAACAGCGGCGAGGGCGGTGAGGATCCGGCCCGTTTCCACCGGCTCAACGACGTGGATGGCGAAGGCCATTCCGCCACCCTTCCCACCATCCGCGGCCTGCGTAACGGCGACACGGCCTGCTCGGCGATCAAGCAGATCGCCTCCGGTCGCTTCGGGGTCACCCCGGAATACCTGCGCAGTGGCCGTCAGCTGGAGATCAAGGTGGCCCAGGGCGCCAAGCCCGGGGAGGGCGGCCAGCTGCCCGGCCCCAAGGTGGATGCCTACATCGCCTGGCTGCGCAACAGCAAGGCCGGCGTGGCCCTGATCTCACCGCCGCCCCACCACGACATCTATTCGATCGAAGACCTGGCCCAGCTGATCCACGATCTGCACCAGGTGCATCCGGCCGCCAAGGTGAGCGTGAAGCTGGTGGCCGAGATCGGCATCGGCACGATCGCCACCGGGGTGGCCAAGGCCAACGCCGATGTGATTCAGATCTCCGGCCACGACGGCGGCACCGGCGCCTCGCCCCTGAGCTCGATCAAGCACGCCGGCAGTCCGTGGGAGCTGGGCCTCACCGAGGTGCACCGCAGCCTCCTGGAGAACGGCCTGCGCGACCGGGTGTTGCTGCGGGCCGACGGCGGCCTCAAGACGGGCTGGGATGTGGTGATTGCCGCGCTGCTGGGGGCCGAGGAATACGGCTTCGGCTCGGTGGCGATGATTGCCGAGGGCTGCATCATGGCCCGCGTTTGCCACACCAACAATTGCCCCGTCGGGGTGGCCACCCAGAAGGAGGCCCTGCGCAAGCGCTTCACCGGCCTGCCTGAGCACGTGGTGAATTTCTTCCTCTTCGTGGCCGAGGAGGTGCGCCAGCTGCTCAGCGTGCTGGGGGTGGCCAGCCTTGAGGAGCTGATCGGCCGCACCGAGCTGCTGCAGGCCCGCTCCGTGGCCCTGGCCAAGACCACGGCCCTCGATCTCTCCTGCCTGCTGGATCCCATCCCCCAGGCCGCCGATCGCGCCTGGCTCCACCACGACGCTACGGCCCATGGCAATGGCCCGATCCTCGAGGACACCCTGCTCGCCGACGGCGAGATCCTGGCCGCCATCGAGGGCCATGGTCGGGTCGCCCGAACCTTGGCGATCGTCAACACCGACCGCAGCGTGGGGGCCCGCATCGCCGGCGAGATTGCCGAGCGTCATGGCAACACCGGCTTCAACGGCAGCCTCGACCTCACCTTCGAAGGGGCCGCAGGCCAGAGCTTCGGCGCCTTCCTGCTCCAGGGCATGAATGTGCGCCTGGTGGGCGAGGCCAATGACTACGTCGGCAAGGGTATCAACGGCGGCCGCATCACCCTGGTGCCGCCAGCCGGGGGCAGCGATCCTGGCGCCAAGGTGATTCTTGGCAACACCTGCCTTTATGGCGCCACCGGCGGCGAGATCTACGCCCTCGGCCGGGCCGGCGAGCGCTTCGCCGTGCGCAACAGCGGGGCCCGAACGGTGGTCGAAGGTGCCGGCGACCATTGCTGCGAGTACATGACCGGCGGTGTGGTGGTGGTCCTGGGCTCCACAGGCCGCAACGTGGCCGCGGGCATGACCGGTGGCGTGGCCTTCCTGCTGGATGAGGAGGGTGATCTGGAGCGGCGGGTCAACCGCGAAACCGTGGCCATCGAGTCGCTCAGCACCGCGGAGCAGGAGACGCTGCTCAAAGCTCTGTTGGAGGCCCATCTGGAGGCCACCGGAAGCGCCAGGGCAGCCCAGGTTCTGGCCGACTGGCCCAGCTGGAAGTCCCGCTTCAAGCTGCTGGTGCCCCCGAGCGAGAAGGTGGCCATGGGACTGGCGGCACCTAGGGAAGCCGTGGCGGCCTGAGGCCGGGCTTCCGGGGGCCTGCTATTGGGGTCTCGTTGAGAACGGGGCAGGGGAGTCCCGCCCCATTCTCAACGGGGATGCTCGGCCATCAGCCGCTGCACCTCGCTGGCGTGATAGCTGCTGCGGGTAAGGGGGCTGCTCACCACCTGCAGGAAGCCAAGCTCCTGCTCCCCATGCCGCCGGAAGCGCTCAAACTGCTCCGGCGTCACGAAGCGTTCCACTGGTAGGTGCTTAGGGCCCGGTGAGAGGTACTGGCCGATGGTCACGATGTCCACCTGGTGGCGCCGCAGATCGGCCAACACCTCCAGCACCTCGGCATCGGTTTCGCCCAGGCCCACCATCAACCCTGATTTGCTGTAAGTGCGGGGCCAGCGCTGCCGCACTTGAGCCAGGAGCTCCAGGGAGCGTTCATACACCCCCTGGGGCCGGGCTTTGCGGTAGAGGCGCGGCACGGTTTCGATGTTGTGGTTGAGCACGTCTGGGGCGGCTTCCATCACGACCGCCAGGGCGTTCCAGTCGCCGCAGAAATCAGGGATCAGTAGCTCGATCGTGGTGAGGGGGGAGCGAAGGCGCACCTGCTGGATGCAGGCCACGAACTGGCTGGCGCCGCCATCGGCCAGGTCGTCGCGGTTCACCGAGGTGATCACCACGTGGCTGAGGCCCAGCCGGGCCACCGCCTCCCCCAGCCGCTCCGGTTCGCTGGGATCGAGGGCCCGCACGCTCTTGTCGAAGTCGATGTCGCAGTAGGGGCAGGCCCGGGTGC
>JBAXOO010000307.1:0-2994 GCA_037133235.1 Cyanobium sp. ELA507 | reverse complement strand
CTCCCAAGCCCCCCGCCGGCCGGCCCGGCCGGGCTGGCTCGACCGGGGCGACCCTCGCCAGCAGGACCTGGTGACACGCTCCCGCCGGGCCGTGCGCTGGCTGCAGCCGGGGCTGGTGGTGAAGCGCTGGATGCTCACCTCCGGCATCGGCCTGCTGATGGCGCTGCTGGGGGCGGCGGTATGGGCCGATCTGCAGCCGATCTACTGGACCCTGGAATCGATCAAGTGGCTGCTCGCCCAGGTCACCCAGGTGATGCCCCGGGGCATCACGGGGCCCCTGGTGCTGCTGGTGGGCGGTGCCATGGTGTGGCTGGGACAAAGCCGCAGCTTCGGCTCGATCCAGCAGGCCCTGGCCCCCGAAAAAGACACCGTGCTGGTGGATGCCCTGCTGGCGCAGCGCCGGCTCAACCGGGGGCCCAGCATCGTGGCGATCGGCGGCGGCACCGGGCTGGCCACCTTGCTGTGCGGCCTGAAGCGCTATAGCGGCAACATCACCGCCATCGTGACCGTGGCCGACGACGGCGGCAGCAGCGGCGTGCTGCGGCGTGAATTTGGTGTGCAACCGCCCGGCGACATCCGCAACTGCCTGGCCGCCCTCTCCCGCGAAGAACCGCTGCTGACGCGGTTGTTTCAATACCGCTTCAAAACCGGCAGCGGCCTGGAAGGGCACAGCTTCGGCAACCTCTTCCTCACGGCCCTCACGGCGATCACCGGCAGCCTGGAAACGGCGATCACCGCCAGCAGCCGGGTGCTGGCGGTGCAAGGCCAGGTGGTGCCGGCCACCAATGCCGATGTGCGCCTCTGGGCCGAACTGGAAAACGGCGATCGGATCGAAGGGGAATCCACGATCGGCAAGGCCACCAGCCCGATCGTGCGGCTGGGCTGCACCCCGGAGCGGCCCCCCGCCCTCCCGAAGGCCCTGGAGGCGATCGCCAACGCCGACCTGATCGTGCTGGGGCCGGGCAGCCTCTACACCTCCCTGCTGCCCAATCTGCTGGTGCCGGAATTGGTGAGCGCCATCAGCCGCAGCAAGGCGCCACGGCTCTACATCTGCAACCTGATGACCCAGCCCGGCGAAACCGACGGCCTCGATGTGGGCGGCCACCTGCGTGCGATCGAGGCCCAGCTGGCGACTCTGGGGGTGGAGAAGCGGCTCTTTGATTGCGTGCTGGCCCAGGAGCAGCTGGAGGACACAGCCCTGATCCAGAACTACCGCCTCCGCGGCGCGGAACCCGTCACCTGCGATGCCCCAGCCCTGCGCCGCCAGGGCTACGAGGTGATGCTGGCCCCCCTCCAGGGCGCCCGCCCCAGCGCCACCCTGCGCCACGATCCCCGCAGCGTGGCGCTGGCGGTGATGCGGTTTTATCGGCGGCACAGGAGGGAGGGGTAAGCGGGCCTTGAAATGAGGCTTCAAGCGACAAAGCCGAGATCCACCTGCAGCAGGGCCAAGGTCTCGCTCAGTTGCAGGCGGCTGTGTCACCAGAATGCCGGCGAGCAGAGCAACGGGGTCGAGTCAGTTGCTTATGGCGAACCAGTTGAGTAGTTGCAATCCTTTGAAATCAGAAAATAGTGATTACCGCAAGCTAGGGAGACTCTGGGCAATCGGGGTCTGAGCGGCCGCAGAGCTCAAGTAATACTGTTTGGTCCCTGATTTGCCTCCGATGTTGCCCGATGTTGGCTTTATGGGCTCATTCCCAGCCTCCTGGGACTGGTTATGGAGGCTGAATCCCATTTTTTCAGCACACCATTCCCATGCTCAGGCTGCCGTGAGCAACTGATACCTGGCCTGGAAAAGGTTCGATAGTGCTGCCAGTGACGTGGACCCCGGAAACCGGTCCAAGGTGAATGAGAGTCTTCAGCCGGCCAAACTGGGCCGGGGACTCGACCATGAAACGCACCAGGCACACAGCGGAGCAGATCATCCGCAAGCTCAAGACCGCCGAGCAGCTGATCGCTCAGGGCAAGACCGTCGCCGACGTCTGCCGCGTCATCGAGGTGACGCAGCCGACGTATCACCGCTGGCGGCAGCAGTACGGCGGCATGCAGGCCGAGGAGGCCAGGCGCCTGACCCAGCTGGAGAAGGAGAACGCCCGGCTCAAAAAGCTTCTGGCAGAAGCCGAGTTGGAGAAGGCAATGCTCAAGGACCTCGCCGAGGGAAACTTCTGAGCCCGGAGCGTCGCCGCAGGGCTGTCACGGTCCTGCAGGAGCGTTACCGGGCTTCTGAACGCTTCGTCTGCCGGGTGGTGGGGCAGCACCGCAGCACCCAGCGCAATGGCGCCAAGGTCATCGATCTGGAGGAGGCCAAGCTCCGGCATCGTCTCCGAGAGATCGCCGCGGACCACATCCGCTGGGGCCGCCGCATGGCCTACCGCCTCCTGCGGCGCGAGGGCTGGAGCGTGAACCACAAGCGGGTGCAACGGCTCTGGCGGGAGGAGGGGCTGCAGCGGCCTACTTCCAGGAAGCGGAAGCGGGCACGGCCCGCGGACGGCTCGGTGAGGCGTCACCGGGCCCAGTATCCCCACCAGGTGTGGGCCATGGATTTCCAGTTCGACGCCACCGCCGACGGCCGCAGGCTCAAGTTCCTGAACGTGATCGATGAGCACAGCCGCCTCTGCCTGGCCATCCGGGTGGGTAGGCGGTGCAAGGCCAAGGACGTGGTGGCGGTGCTGGAGGAGCTCACCAGCCTCTACCCGGCACCGGCGTACGTTCGATCCGATAACGGGCCGGAGTTCATTGCCCAGGCTCTACGGGACTGGTGTGAGGCCAGCACCACCACCAGCACGGCTTACATCGAGCCAGGATCCCCGTGGGAGAACGGCTTTGCCGAGTCGTTCAACGGCCGATTCCGGGATGAGTTCCTCAACACTGAGCTGTTCACCACAGCCCCGGAGGCGCAGATCCTGGCCGATCGTTGGCGCTGGGAGTACAACACATTCAGGCCACATTCGGCCCTCCAGGGGCGTACGCCCCTGGAGGCAGCTCAACAGGGAGCTG
>JBAXOO010000306.1:0-3009 GCA_037133235.1 Cyanobium sp. ELA507 | reverse complement strand
TGATCACCCAGTACTTCATGGAGGACGTGGAGTCGATGGGGCTGCTGAAGATGGATTTTCTCGGCCTCAAAAACCTCACCATGATCCAGAAAACCCTGGATTTGGTGGAGCAAAGCACTGGGGTGCGGGTCGATCCCGACGACCTCCCCGAAGGCGACGAGGGCACCTATGCCCTGCTGGCCCGCGGTGATCTGGAGGGTATTTTCCAATTGGAATCCAGCGGAATGCGCCAGATCGTGCGCGATCTCAAGCCATCATCCCTCGAAGATATTTCTTCGATCCTCGCCCTCTACCGACCCGGCCCGCTCGATGCCGGCCTGATCCCCAAATTCATCAACCGCAAGCATGGCCGTGAGCGGATCGATGTGGCCCACGCCAAGCTCGAACCGATCCTCAAGGAGACCTACGGAATCATGGTCTACCAGGAGCAGATCATGAAGATTGCCCAGGATCTGGCCGGCTATTCCCTGGGCGAAGCCGACCTGCTGCGGCGGGCGATGGGCAAGAAGAAGAAAAGCGAGATGGAGAAGCACCAGAGCCTGTTCGTCCAGGGCGCCAGCGACCGGGGCGTAGAGGCCAGGGTGGCCGCAGGGTTGTTTGAACAGATGGTGCTCTTCGCCGAGTACTGCTTCAACAAGAGCCATTCCACCGCCTATGGCGCGGTGACCTACCAGACGGCTTACCTCAAGGCCCATTACCCGGTGGCCTACATGGCCGCCCTGCTCACCGTCAATGCGGGCGCCAGCGACAAGGTGCAGCGCTACATCGCCAACTGCAACGCCATGGGCATTGAGGTGATGCCCCCCGATGTGAATGCCTCTGGCATCGATTTCACACCCGTGGGCGAACGCATCCTTTTTGGCCTCTCGGCGGTGCGCAACCTTGGCGAAGGTGTCATTCGTCAGTTAATCGAGATACGCCATAGCGATGGCCCCTTTCCCTCGCTGGCGGATCTGTGCGATCGCCTCGCCGGTCAGCAGCTCAACCGCCGCGCCATCGAATCGTTGATCCACTGCGGCGCCCTCGATGCCCTGGAGCCCAGCGGCAACCGGGCCCAGCTGATGGCCGATCTGGATCTGGTGCTCGATTGGGCCTCGTCGCGGGCGAAGGACCGGGCCAGTGGCCAGGGAAACCTCTTCGATCTCATGGCCGCCCCGGCGACGCAGGCCTCCGGCAGCGCCGCCAGCAGCGACCGCTCCACCGCCCCCAAGGCGGCCCCGGTGGCCGACTATCCCCCCACCGAAAAACTGCGGCTCGAGAAGGAGTTGCTTGGCTTCTACATCTCCGACCACCCCCTGCGCCAGCTCACCGGCCGGGTCAACCTGCTCTCGCCGATCGGCCTGGCGAGCCTCGAAGAGCAGCCGGATAAGGGACGAATCAGCGTGGTGGTGATGGTGGCGGAGCTGCGCCAGGTCAACACCCGCAAGGGCGATCGCATGGCTGTGCTGCAACTGGAAGACCTCACCGGCAGCTGCGAAGCGGTGGTGTTTCCCAAGACCTATGCCCGCCTGGCCGACCACCTGATGGTCGATGCTCGCCTGCTGCTCTGGGCTTCGGTGGATCGCCGCGATGATCGGGTCCAGCTGATCGTCGATGACTGCCGCAGCATCGAAGACCTGCGGTTGCTGCTGGTGGAATTGCCGGCCGACCAGGCCGGCGACATTGCCATCCAGCATCGGCTGCGGGAGTGTCTGCAGCGCCACCGTCCAGGGCAGGATGAGGCGGGGGTGCGGGTGCCGGTGGTGGCCCGGGTACTCGACGCCGAGCACAGCCGCTACGTGCGCCTCGGTGCCCAGTTCTGTGTGGCCGATGCGGATTCGGCCTTGCTCACCCTTGCTTCGGCGGAGTTCCGGGCCTCGCTGCTCTCGCCGCTGGGGGATCCACCGGCCCAACCAGTGCCGGCCTGATCAGGGCGTCAGTCGCTTCCGCCGGGTCCGGCTCCCTGCCGCAGAGCCTGTAGGGAGCCCTTGAGGCGGCCAAAATTCACGCCGATCTGTTCGGTTCCCAACAGGCTGCCCGCTTCGGTTTCCCAGCTGGCTGAGAGCACGCCATAGCTGAGGCCCACCAGGCCCAGCAGGAAACAAGCGCCCGAGGCGGCCAGGGTGGCGGAGGGGGGAATGTCGAGGATGTGGCGGCTCACCAGGAGGTAACTCCCCACAAAGACCGCCATCCCCATCAGGGTGGGGATGCCGGTAGCAATGGCGATGCGGCGAGCCATCCGGTTCGCCACCGCTTCGGGGATCGCCTGGCTGCTGCTCCCGCCACCAGAGCGTTTCTGGGGGCGCTTTGCGGTGGACTGCTGGGATCCACCCGGACCAGAGCCCTGGGCCCCGAAGGGGCGTCGTTCCCGCGGCGGCACCATGGCGTGCTCAGCCGCGGATGCCGAGCTTTTCGATCAGGGCCGCGTAGCGCCCTTCGCTCTGGGCCCGCAGGTAGCCGAGCAGGCGCTTGCGGCGGCCGATCATCTTGAGCAGTCCCTGGCGGGAGGAGAAATCGTGGATGTTCTTCTGCAGATGACCGCTGAGCTGCTGAATCCGCTCGCTCAGCATCGCCACCTGCACTTCCACCGAACCCGTGTCGGTGCCGTGGGTCTGGTGACCGTTGATCAGTTCCTGCTTTTGGGTGGTGGTGAGCGGCATGGGCGAGGGTTAGCCCCTGTTGGTGCAAACGACTACCCTACCCTGTGGTGGTGCACGTTCAGGCCGTTCTTGTGTGCTGTCTGGGCTGATCAGGCGGCCTGCCGGGACAGCCAGCGCAGACAGTCGCGGATCCAGTCATCGGCGGGGGCGTCGGCCGCTAAGCCGGCGGCGGCCACGGCTCGCAGGGCGCGGTGGATCTCCAAGGCTTCGTAGCCCAGGGCCGTCAGGGTGATCCCCACCTCTTCCCGGCCGGCGGCGGCGGGCAGGGCGGCGTCGAGGTCGTCGGCAGCCGCCTCACCCGCCAGCAGGGCCCCGTCGAGGAGGGGGGCGAAGCGCTCCTGGAGGCGCTGTCGCAATTCCACCGTGAGCC
>JBAXOO010000305.1:0-3021 GCA_037133235.1 Cyanobium sp. ELA507 | reverse complement strand
GGGCGGTGGGCGAGTCGCTGCTCTGGTGCTGGCGTCCCCGCCGCTGGCGCTGAGCGGCGGCGATCCCCCGCGTAACCTTCCCCTCGCTTCCGCCCGCCGCCCCATGGCCGAACCTGCGGCCACCGCCCCCGCTCCGATCGGCGCGCCACTCCAGGCCGACCAAGCCGTCTTCGGCACCGATGGCATCCGCGGCCGGGTGGGCTCCACGATCACCCCAGCTCTGGCGCTCCAGCTGGGCTATTGGTGTGGCCGGGTGCTCAGCGCCGAGGGCCCGTTGCTGATCGGCACCGATTCCCGCAGTAGCGGGCCGATGCTGGTGGCGGCACTCACCGCGGGCCTGGCGGCGGCGGGGCGCCAGGTTTGGCAGCTCGGGCTCTGCCCCACCCCGGCGGTGCCCGGCATGGTCCGCCGCCACGGCGCCGCCGGTGGGCTGATGGTGTCGGCCAGCCACAATCCCCCCCACGACAACGGCATCAAGGTGTTTGGCCCCTCCGGTGCCAAGCTCGGCCGCACGGATCAACAGGCGATCGAGGCGGGGCTGCGGGGCGAGGCTGGCCCCACAGACCTTGCGGCGGATGGCACCACCATCGACCGCTCCGACCTGCTCACGGCCTATGCAGACAGCTTGGTGGCGAGCGTGGAAGGGGCCCGGCTCGATGGGGTGAAGGTGGTGCTTGATCTCTGCTGGGGATCGGCCACGGCCTGCGGCGAGAAGGTGTTCGCAGAGCTGGGGGCTGATTTATTGGTGCTCCACGGCAGCCCCGATGGCGGCCGCATCAACCAGGGCTGCGGCAGCACCCACTTGGAGCCGCTGCGACGGGCGGTGCTGGAGTCCGGCGCCGCCATGGGCTTCGCCTTCGATGGCGATGCCGATCGGGTGCTGGCCGTGGATGGCCGCGGCCGCATCGTCGATGGCGACCAGATCCTCTATTTGTGGGGGTCGGCCCTGAAAAAGGCCGGAGCGCTGCCCGACAACCGCATCGTCGCCACTGTGATGTCGAATCTGGGATTCGAGCGGGCCTGGCGTGAATCCGGAGGCCTGCTGGAGCGCACGGCCGTCGGTGATCAGTACGTCCATGCGGCGATGCAGGAGCTCGGGGCAGGCCTGGGGGGAGAGCAGTCGGGCCACATCCTTTCGGCCAGCCATGGCATGAGCGGCGACGGCTTGCTCACGGCCCTGCAGGTGGCCACCCTGGTGCATGGCCGCGGCCAGGATCTGGCCGAATGGATGGATGGCAGCTGGACCTCCTATCCCCAGAAGTTGGTGAATGTGACGGTGCAGGACCGCAAAAAGCGCACCCAGTGGCAACACTGTGAACCGTTGCGCCTGGCCGTCGAGCAAGCCGAAATGGCCATGGCCGGCCACGGCCGCGTGCTGGTGCGCCCCAGCGGCACCGAACCCCTGCTGCGGGTGATGGTGGAGGCCGCCGAGGCCGAGCAGGTGGAGCACTGGGCCGCATTGCTGGCGGCTGCGGCCGACCAGCACCTCAATGGACCCTGATCCCTGTCCTTGCGGGTCCCCGAAATCGGCTTGCCCCTATCGGGTTGCCTCCACATAGATCGATTCCGCCATCCTTTCCCACAAATTCAGGGCACCGGGTTGCTCCAGGGTTGTGCTCCCGGCACTGAGGGCGGTGGCTTGATGGAAACCGTTGCGTTCGAGTAGCGCGCACAGGGAGGGTTCGTCGTAGAGCCACAGGTGATGACGCGGGCCGGTGAACGCATCACGGAGCCGTGCCAGCAGGGAGCGGGGGCGATCCACGCAGGTGAAGAGAGATTCGATGAAGCGGTCCCCGTTGCCATGGTCCGCATAGGCCGCAACCAGTTGCTTCAGCCCCGGGGTCGAGAGGCGGATCACGCCCCCAGGCCGAAGGACCCGACGGGCTTCCCGAAGAAACAGGTCGGCATCATGGCGATCGAGGTGTTCGATCATGTGGCTGGAATAGATCGCCTCCACCGAAGCATCCGGCCATGGGATGCGGCGGGTCGCGTCGCAATAGCCGATGCCGTTGGAGCGGCAAAAACGCACGTAGGCAATCGACTGGCTATCCAGCAGTTTTAATTTTCCCCCCAACTGAATGAGGGCTGGGGAAAGCTTGGCCAGTCGAACGCTGGGTGAATTGTCGTAATTCACCCAGCCGGTAATAGGGCTTTGGCCGCAGCCGATTTGAATCAGGGTCACGGTCCTGCGCTAAGCCAAGCCGAACGTATCACGGGCTCCCTTGATGATGACCGACCCCGTATGAGCGGTTTGTGTGAGGCGCCTGAGCTGCTCCACCGGTAGTGCAACGGGCCCGTTGCCCTGGATCAAGCGCCTTGAGTACGGCTCGGGAGGCAGTCTGCCGCCAGTTCAAGGGCACCCTGGCAGGCATCGCCCCGGGCGCCCACCAAGGGGGTTTGCCCCAGCCGCTGCTGCAAGGCCACTCCAAACCGCTGACGCAGGCCGCCCAGGTGGGTCAAGGCGCCCCCCATGGCGCAGACGGGCGGCTGGCTGAGTTCCAAGGCTTCGGCCACCGCGGCCACCATGGCCGCCAGGGCCTCGGCGTTGTGGGCCAGGATCGCGGCGGCCCGGGTGTCGCCCTGCTGTGCCAGGCGATCCACCAGCGGCGCCAGCCGGGCGAACCCCGCTGCGCCGAAGCCAGGGTCCACCACCAGCGCCTTGATCCGCTGCGGGCCCTGGGGGTCCTGGGGATCGATCTCCAGGGCCTGCCACAGGGCATCCAACAGCCTTGAGGCCGGCTCGCGGCCATCGACCATCCGCAGGCTCAGGGCGAGCCCATCGCGGCCGATGTCCATGGCGGATCCGGCCCCATCGAGCAGCCAGCCCCAGCCGCCGCAGCGGTGTTCCCGGCCCTGGCCATCGCGGCCCACGGCGATCGTGCCGGTGCCGCTGATCACCACGATGCCGGCAGCGTCGGGGAAGGCACCCCGCAGGGCCGTGCGTTCATCCCCCGTCACCACCAGCCGCTGCGTCGGCAAGGCCAGCGCCTCGGCCGCCAGCTCCAGCCCCTCCTGTTGCAC
>JBAXOO010000304.1:0-3035 GCA_037133235.1 Cyanobium sp. ELA507 | reverse complement strand
GGGAGCTGAGCTGCCGATGTTTACCCAGATGATGCTCAACCTCAGCAAACTGCTCCGTTCCTCCTTCTCGGTGGTGCTGGTGGGGGGCCTACTGATCGCTGCCTTTGCGTTTAATCGCTACTACGCCACCCCCAGCGGCCGGAGGGTGATCGATGGACTGATGCTGAAATTGCCCCTGTTTGGCGATCTGCTCCAAAAAACGGCCTCAGCCCAGTTCTGCCGCACCATGAGCTCCCTTTCCCGCGCCGGGGTGCCGATTCTGATGTCACTTGAGATTCTCAAGGAAACCGCCTCCAATTCCGTGGTGTGCGATGCAATCAGCAACTCCCGCTCCGACATCAGTGAGGGCGTACCGCTCAGCACCGCCCTTGCCATGAAGCGGGTCTTCCCGGACATGATGGTGAGCATGCTGGCGATCGGGGAAGAGACCGGCGAAATGGATGCCATGCTCTCCAAAGTTGCCGACTTCTACGAGGACGAAGTCACCACCATGGTGAAGGCCCTCACCTCGATGATCGAACCGATCATGATCGTGCTGGTGGGCCTCATCGTGGGATCGATCCTGTTGGCCATGTACCTGCCGATGTTCTCGGTGTTCGAGCACATCCGCTAAGCACTGTCCTCGCCGCCGCTGGCAAGGGCTTGGCCGGCCAGCCAGCCGGAGCTCCAGCAATGCTGGAAATTGAAGCCGCCGGTCACGCCGTCCACATCGAGGAGTTCGCCCACCAGGAACAGCCCTCGCTGGCGGCGGCTCTCCATGGTGGCCAGGTTCACCTCCCCGAGGGGCACACCACCAGCCGTCACAAACTCCTCCCCGAAGGGTCCGCGACCGGTGATGGCGTAGCGGCTCTGGCGCAGGGCCTCCACCAGGCGCCGCTGGTCGCCGCGGCCCAGGTCGGCCCAGCGCAGGTCGGCGGCGACCCCGTTGGCCTCGAGGAGATGCAGCCAGAGGCGACGGCCCAGGCCCGGCCACGGCCGCACCGTGCCCAGCTGCCGCCGGGCCTGCTCCCGGCGGGCCGTGGCAAAACGCTCCTCCAGGTCAGCGGCGGGGAGCCCGCCCGTCCAATCGACCCGCAGGCTGGCCCGATAGCCCCAGGCCCGCAGGTCGCGGGCGGCGAAGGCGGTGAGCCGCAGGATCGCCGGACCACTGAAGCCCCAGTGGGTGATGAGCAGCGGCCCGCGCTGGCGGTGGCGTTCAACCCGGCGGCCCCCCGCCGGTCGCGGCAGGGCCGCCGGCGGCTCAACGGGGATGGGGGCGACGGCGGCGGCAGGACTGGTGGTAGCGACGGCCTCCGGAGCTGCCGGATCCCCCGGTGGTTCCAGCTCCAACACCACCGGATCCACCACCACCCCCGCCAGGGCGGTGAGGGGATGGCGGCCAAGGGCGAGGGTGAAGAGGGAGGGCACCGGCGGCACCCGGCCGTGGCCGAGGGCCGCGGCGATCCGCAGTCCGCTGGGATGGCTGCCGGTGGCCAGCACCAGCCGTTCAGCCTCCAGCTGAACGCCACCCCGGAGAGTGAGGCGAAAGCCCCCGGTCGCCAGGGGTTCGGCCGCCTGCAGGGCCTGGCCCTCAAGGCAGCGCACGCCGGCAACGCGGGCGGCCCGCCGCAGCGTGTCGATCACCGAGCTGGAACGGTTGGAGCGGGGAAACAGGCGGCCATCGGCCTCCTCCACCAACTCCAGGCCATGGGCATCGAACCAGGCCACCGTATCGCCGGAGGCAAAGCGGGAGAAGGGGCCCCGCAGGGCCTGACCGCCGCGGGGATAGTGGCCCACCAGGGCCCGCGGATCCCAGCAGGCATGGGTCACGTTGCAACGGCCTCCCCCACTGATCCGCACCTTGTAGAGCGGTTCGGCGGTGGCCTCCAGGATCACAAGGTCGGTGGCACCGGCCTCCGCGGCCGCGATCGCCGCCATGTAGCCGGCCGGGCCGCCTCCAGCCACCACCACGGATGCACGACTAGGCAGCATGGGGAGATGGAGCACGCTTACCGCTTCAGTGTGGCGCCGATGCTGGACTGCACCGATCGGCACTTCCGGGTGTTGATGCGGCAGGTCAGCCGCCGCTGCCTGCTCACCAGTGAGATGGTGGTGGCCCGGGCCCTGCACCACATCCGCACCGAAGGCTCAGCGGCCCGGGTGGGGGAAACCCAGCAGCGGCTGGAGAGGCTGCTGGGTTTCGATGGAGAGGAACACCCCCTGGCCCTCCAGCTAGGTGGCGACGATCCGCAGCTGCTGGCCGAGGCGGCCCGGCTCGGGGCCGACTGGGGCTACGACGAGATCAACCTCAACCTGGGTTGCCCCAGCGAGAAGGTCCAGCAGGGCCGGTTCGGGGCCTGCCTGATGGCGAACCCCGAGCAGGTGGCCCGCTGCCTGGAGGCCATGGCGGCGGCCAGCCCCCTGCCGGTGACGGTGAAGCACCGCATCGGCATCGACGACCTCGATTCCTTCGAGCACCTGCTCAGTTTCGTGGACACCCTGGCGGCTGCCGGCGCCAGCCGGTTTGCGGTCCATGCCCGCAAAGCCTGGCTGGAGGGCCTGGATCCCAAGCAAAACCGCACCATCCCGCCGCTGCGCTGGGACCTGGTGCACCGCCTCAAAGTCGAGCGCCCCGCCCTGCAGATCGAACTCAATGGCGGCCTGGAGGACCTGGCCAGCTGCCAGGCCCAGCTGGACCTGGTGGATGGGGTGATGGTGGGGCGGGCGGCCTACGCCCACCCGCTGCGCTGGGCAACGGTGGACCGGGACATCTTCCACGACTCCAGCCGGAATACCGCCCTGGCCTCAACGGTGCTGCGGGGGGTGCTCCCCCATGCCGAGCGCTGGTGCAGCGGCGGGGGTCGCCTCTGGGCCATTGCCCGCCACCTGGTGCATGTGGTGGAAGGGGTGCCCGGGGCCCGGCACTGGCGCAGTCAACTCACCCGCGCGGCGGGTGCCGCAGGCGCGGGGCCGGAGGTGCTTGCCGCCGCCGCCGCCCAGCTGGAGGAGCGGGGGCTGTAAGGGCCCAGCGGCAGCCAAGCCCCCGCTCCTCCAGC
>JBAXOO010000303.1:0-3039 GCA_037133235.1 Cyanobium sp. ELA507 | reverse complement strand
TCTCTATATTGAGGGCCCCCGATCAATCGAAAGTCTTCTGACTGTGCATGGATCCTTGCGCGTGATCACGCCAACCCTTTTGCGTGATCGATAGGTTAGCGGCCTACTTCCATCATTGCGATCGGCAATGTTGGGATCAAGCAGTCATGGTATGCCGAAGCCATTCGATTGACTGGGATGCGATGGTTAGCTGGGCAGAAAACGAGAGGCCGGACTTTAAAGAGGTCCAGAGATTGCGGGCATAGGCAGATTCACAGGCATGACGATCTCCATAGGAACGAGCTCCCCCCTCACTAGGAACAGGCTGGAGCCGAGCGAGCGAGACAACAAACGTATCGACCGCCCAGTTCAAGGGAGCCGACTGGTGAGTTGCTCCAAGCGCTCTGTGGCCTGCGCAGCCTCCTGCAGGAGCTCCTCCCAGTCGTCTGGCGGATGGCCGCTGGCCAGCATGGATTGGAACACCCGGTAGGCATCGCTCTTGCTGCCGTAGGCGCGTTTGGTGTCGGTGTCGTTGACCCAGCCCAACACGATCAGCCGGGAGCGGGTGTGAAACCGGAAAAACAATCGGTACTGCTGGAAGAACTTGGCTCGCCGCCAGTGGCGATGCGCAGTGCCGAGCGTGGAACCCTGCTGGTACTCCTTGCGGCTTGGGTCCTGGGGGATGTCGTGGAGCATCAGGCGGGCGATGGCCGCTAGGCGCTTACTGGCGTTCTTGCTGCCATACCCCTTGGGGTCCTTGCTGCGCAGGGTCTCGACCTCAGCGATCAACGCCTCTAGCTGATCCAAAAACAAAGGGTGCGCGTAGATCTTCCACCCATTGATCACCACGGGGGATCCTGCCGCCGTGCTGGCCATCAGGCGGGCTCGTCGTCTGGTAGTACCTCATCAAGATCCACCTCGATGGCACCCACCAGATCCTGAAGGCGCTGAACCAGATCCGCACCGATGGGTTGGAGTCGCTCGGGGTGGCTGGCGATGTCCTGCTCCAGGAGTGCCAGGAAGGGAGCCAGCGCCGGGTCCTCCTCGCCTGGATCCGGGCTGACGCGCTGGAGAACCACCTCGCCGTTGGCGCGGAAAGCAAAGCGGATGCGGTCGCGCTTGTGCAAGCCAAGGGCCCGCCGCACCGGCTGCGGCACGGTGGTCTGATAGCGATCTGTGAGCGCCGCTTCCACCGCCTCCTGGGGGGTACCCACGGAGGTGCCGGCCGTATCAGGGGAGGAGAGAACAGCCAACCAGGCCACCCGCGCAATCGAAACCAATGGTAATGCAAGTGCATTGCCTTGGCGAGGTTGGCTGCTCCTGCGGGCTGCGCCGTGCCCAGAGGCGCTGGCCAAGGCTCAAGCCGCTCGCTCTAAGGCGTAACTGTCCATGGCGATCACATGGTCGCCGGCAGTGAGCCCAGCGTGCAGCGAATGTCCTTGAGCAGCAGCAGCAGGTGCAAAGGATCGGTGGGTGAACGTTCAAACTCCGGGATCAGGTGCTCATAGAACCCCCGGGCCTGCTCGGATTCGGCGTGCACCAGCAAGCCGCGGAAGCCGATGGCGTCGCTGAGGCTGGCCTCGTTGAGGCTGGCGATCCGGGTGATCACATCCAGCAGCAGGGCCGCACCGAGGCACTGGCCTTCATGGCCTTCGTCCACCCCCAGGCGGGCGAGCAGCGCCACGGGCTGGGGGTAGCGGCCCGCTCCGCGCCGCAACCGCTCGGGCAGATGGGCGATCGCCACGCTCGCCATGCACCAGGCGTAGTAAGCGACGACAGTCGATTGATCCACTTCGGTGACCACAAACACGCGGGTGGTTCCGGTGCCATGGGCCTGCTTGGCCACCTCCACCAGCCAGGCGGTCTGCTCTTCCGATCGGCAGCGGAAGCCTGTGAGCTGGTGACTGGCCGCCAACAGCTCAGGCGGTTGGTAGCGGCTCATGCCTGGGGCAGATCCGCCGCTGGATGGCCAAAGGGCGAGGTCCGCTCCAGCAGCCGCACCAGCCCAGGCAGGCTGCGGGCCGGGCGGTTGTTGATCCGCTCCCACTCCAGCTGGGCGTCGATATCGAGCACGAACTGCTCCCGATCAGCCAGCACCCGCTGGGCCGCCAGGCGCCCCTGGGCGAGCAGAAAGGAACTGCGGTCGGTGCCGAGGGCAGCGGCGGCCCGATCCAGCAGGTTGCGGTCGTCTTCTGAGGCCCTGAGCTCAATTCGGCTGGTTTTGGCCGGGCGGTGGCCCTGCGGCTTGGTGCTGGTCAAGGCGACAACCGCCCGCAACGTACGGACAGTGTACGGCGCCCACCAATGAAAGGGGGGCGCAGCCCCCACTGCTCTCAATAGGTCAGCCCCTCCAGGACTTGATGATTCAGCAAGGGTGGAGCCCTGCAGCCCACCCGGCAAACCACTACCGGGCCCGCACCAACCTCCCCCGCACCTGCTCCCGCTCAGAGCGCTTCTGATCAATCCCCGAACCCTTTCCTGGCCGCAACATCCGAGGAAACTCTGAGCTGCGGCTGGAGATGGTGGTGACCGTCAGTTCCGGGCGCGGAAGGTGGCCACGACGCTCGTGTCGCGGAGGAGCTCCAGCCTGGAGCCGCGCACGTGGAAGCGGTTCACCGTGCGCAGCGTGCTGGCGAAGCGTTCCTCCAGCGCCATCCGATCGGGCGGCCCGGCCATCCGCGTGCTCGCCAGGTCGCCGATCACCACCTGGTCGCCCACCAGCGCGACCGAGCCGTTGAGGCGATTGACGCCACCGAAGATCGTGAGCCGGCCACCGGCGGCCCGAAGGGTGGGAGGGCTGGCGGTGGTGACGGGCTGGCCCAGGAGGGACACGAGGGTCCACTCCCTGCCGGCGGCCTGGTTCACATCGTCCATGTCGCAGGAATGGGCGGTCAACCGGTAGGTCTTCGTGGAGGGTGCTGCGGCGATGGGTTGGAGTCCACCGGGGGGCAGGGGATAGATGGTGACCCCTTCCTTGATCGTCTCCACCACCTTGATGTCCTTGATCGCCATCGGCGCCACCTGGAGCGGATTGCGCTCAAGGATCACAAGATCGGCCAA
>JBAXOO010000302.1:0-3045 GCA_037133235.1 Cyanobium sp. ELA507 | reverse complement strand
CTGAACCCGTGCTTCCCTCCTTCCCCAGTCTTCCTTTTCGCTCTGGTGGCCCGGCCCCAGGGCCGGTACCATCCGCCCCAAGGGCAGCCGAGGCACGGGTGGGCAACAGGCTGATCAGGCCGACACGGCTGGCGGTGGTGATGCTCGGAGCCGTGGAGATCGCCGCCGCTCCGGCCCGTGCCCAGGGCTGGAACCCGGCTTCGGCCAGCGGCGGGGTGGTGGCACCGGCCAGTTCGGCGCCCCGACCCCCCACCCGGGTACGGGCGGTGAATGTGGACCTGCTGGAGATGTCCGTGCGCCGCCTGAGCGATTCGGTGGAGGTGGTGATCGGCGGCGTGGGGCCGGGGCCCCAGTTGCTGCAGACCACCCAGGGCTCCACTTGGCAGGGGAGCTTGCTGGTGGCGACCCCCACCACCCTGCGCCGCGGGCCCCAGCGCCTTTCCCTGCCCGAGGCCGGCCTGCAGAACATCAGCATCGATGGGGCCGGCAGCCGCTATTCCCTTCTGGTCACCCCCGTGGCGGGTTATCCCCTGGGTCGGCCGGTGGTGAGCGCCGATGGCACCAATCTGATCCTCAGTTTTGCCGCCGCTCCCCAGGTTTCCCAGACGACCTTCGGCCGTGATTTGGCCCTACCCGGCCGGGTGCCCCAGCCGGATCTGTTGCCGCCCCTGCAGCCCCGCGCCGTGGCACCGCCGGTGGGCGACATGGCGGTGGGTTCGATCATGATCGCCAACACGGGTTTTGTGAACGTCAGCGGGCCGCCGGTCAGCATGACCCTCAGCAATGCGCCGATTCAGCAGGTGCTGATGCTGCTCGCCAAGCTCGGCGGCTATGGGCTGGTGTTCGTGAACGACCAGGCGGGCAGCTCCAGCCAGTCAACCGGTGGCGGCACCCCCCAGGCAGGAACCGCCACGGCATCGTCGGCACCGCAGGACCGCCGGATCTCGATCGCCTTCCGCGACGAAAGCTATGGCCGGGCCGTGAATTCTTCCCTGATGGCGGCCGGTCTGCAGGGCAAGCTCGAAGGCAACACCCTGCTGGTGGGGCCGAATGTGTTGGGCAAGGGCTTCGGGGCCCAGCTCTCCAAGGTCTATCGCCTCAACCAGGTGGGGGCAAACTCGGCGGCCGATTACCTCGCCAACCTCGGCGCCCGCGTCTCGAAGACGAACACGATCACCACGGCGATCAGCCAGGGGGTGCCGCAGTCGCAGCAGGTGAGCCAGGCCAGCACCACCAGCACCACCCAATCCGGCAGCACCACCACGGTGGATTCCTATGGGGCCACCACCGGGCCCCTGCTGGGCCTCCAGGCCACCACGGATTCCCGCCTCTCCACGATCACCCTGGTGGGGAGTCCGGCCCTGGTGGCGGTGGCGGAAACCTATCTGCGCCAGCTGGATCTGCGCCAGCGGCAGGTGGCGCTCTCGGTGAAGATCCTGGATGTGACCCTCGACAACGACAAGTCGATCGAGAACAGCTTCGCCTTCCGCTATGGCAATAATTTCATTGTCAACGATAAGGGTCAGATGCTGGGGGCCTTTGGTGGTTTGCTGCCTCCCAATAGCGGTCAGTTCGACACCATCAGTGGAGGGGTCCAAACTGGCAAGCCTTACTATCAAAATGCGACTCTTGACGCTAATGGCAATCCCATTGCGCAGCAATTGATTAATCCGCTCTTCCCGCCTCCAATCAATCCAGGTAGAGTTTATGGTAAAGATAACTTCTACGATTTCGTTAAGGCCACCATTGAATCGAGTAGCACCAAGGTGCTAGCCAGCCCCACCCTGATCCTCAGCGAAAACAGTGAGGAGCTGCGCACGGGTGATGATCAGCTCGCTATCAACACCCAGAGCCTCGGCTCCGCCTCCGGGTCTTCATCCAGTGGCAGCAACCTGGCCACGATCGGCCGCACCAAGGCCAACGAATCCTTCGTGACCGTGGGTGAGCAGGTGATCACCAACTACAGCGTGACCGCCGGCACCCAGGGCAACGGCAATTCCTGCCAGCCCCAGTTCGGCATTGCCGGCCTCACCTTCGGCGCCCGGATCAGCAAGATCGACGACAACGGCTTCGTGACCTTCTCGATGTCGCCCTCAATCTCGGCCGGCGTGCGCCAGCTCACGATTCCAGGCTGCGGTCCGGTGGACATCCTGGCCATCCGCCGCCTCGACACCGGCAGCGCCCGGGTGCGCGACGGCCAGACCCTCATCCTCACCGGCGTGATCTCCGACCGCGACAGCCAGACCGTGAGCAAATGGCCGATCCTGGGGGATATTCCTGTGGTTGGGCAGTTCTTCCGCAACAGCGGCGGCCTGCGGGCCAAGCGGGAACTCGTGATCATGGTCACCCCCCGGATTATCGATGACACCCAGGGCGGCACCTGGGGCTACGGCTACCAGCCCAGCACTCGCGATACCCGCCGCTTCCTTGGCAATACCAACGGCCAGTCGCCCTATTGAGCTCGGGCCCGATCGGCTGCTGCTGGCCTGGATGGGCGTTTAGAAGGCTAGGGGCACCAGGAATTTCACCGCCAGGGGGGCCAGGGCGCCTGCGAGGGCAGCGGCTCCCTGCAACACCTGGCCGCCGAAGCCATTGCCGCTTCGGGGTTTGCCATCCGGTTTGGTTATGGCGCTGGCGGCCTTGCGGAGATCCTGGGCTCCCTTGGCATCACCTCCCTGCTCCAGCAGGGCGGCGGCGTGGTTGAGGTCCTGGGCGGCGAGCTCGGTCTTGCCCTGCTCGCTGCGGCTGATGCCGCGGCCCACCCAGCTCACCGGTGCTTCCGGTTGCTGCACAATCGCCTCGCCAAAAAAGCCCTCCGCCTCGGGGAAGCGGCCTTCGGCTGCGGCCCGCACTCCGGCGTTGTGGAGTTCGGCATAGCCGAACTGGTTGGGCCCGATGCCGATCGCCTGGTCCCAGTAGCTGCGGGAGAGGGCCCCCTGATCCAGCAGGGCGGCGCGGAGGTCGCTGTGGCGCAGGTCGGTGCCCTCCAGCAGGGCCCCCCGCAGGTCGGCGCCGCGTAGGGATGCCCCCTGCAGGCTGGTGAAG
>JBAXOO010000301.1:0-3076 GCA_037133235.1 Cyanobium sp. ELA507 | reverse complement strand
CCTTGTTCTCCTTCCAGCGACTGGCCTCTTGCTCCTCCGCCTTCTCCGCCTTCTCCGCCTCCGCCGCCGGCAACCACGCGGGCGGCTGCGGGGGCGGAGCTTGGGCGGCTTCTTTCTGCTCCGAATCCGCCGGGTCTGCCGGCTCCCGGGTCTGCACCCGTCCGCCGTCCAGGCCGATCACCAGCAACTGCGGATCGTGGGCCACGCCCTCCGGACGAATCCCCTGCTGGTACTCAAGAACCTCCCGGTCACGCCGGATCACCAGCGACCGCCCCAACGCCTGCGACCAGCGTTGCACTTGCCGGCCCTCGAACTCCATCGCCCAGTCGATCGCCAACGCCTTGGCCACCCCCTCAAAGGGCTGCACCGCTGACTCACGTCCCAGCTGTCCAGCGACAATTAAAATCCAGCAGTGACGACAATTAGAATCCAGCGGTTGGACTGGCGTTCGGCGACGATGTTTTGGACTCGAATCAAAGGAGTTCAGAACATGGTGTCGGATCGCCAGGTAAGGAGACTGATGTCGTTGTTACAGCAGGAGCAATCGCTGCAGGTGTGTGCGGACAAGGCGGGAATGCATCGGGAGACGGCGGGGAAGTATCGCAAGCTCGGGCAACTTCCCAGCGCCTTGCGGCCGGATCACGCCTGGCGGACACGGGCCGACCCGTTTGCGGAGGTCTGGCCGTGGGTGGCCGAGCAGTTGTCGTTGAACCCGGGCCTGGAGGCCAAGACGCTGCTGGAGGCGTTGCAGCGGGCGCATCCCGGGGACTTTGCCGACGGGCAGTTGCGGACACTGCAACGGCAGGTGAAGCGTTGGCGGGGCCTGGAAGGGCCGGGGAAGGAGGTGTTCTTCGCCCAGATGCATCACCCCGGGCGGCTGGGCCAGTCGGACTTTACGCACATGACCAAGCTGGGCGTGACGATTGGCGGGCGGACCTTCGAGCATCTGATTTACCACTTCGTGCTGACGTACTCCAACTGGGAGGCATTCACGATCTGCTACTCCGAGAGCTTCGAGAGCCTGAGCGAGGGGCTGCAAAACGCTCTTTGGGAACTGGGCGGTGTGCCTGAGCGTCATCGGACGGATCGACTGGGTGCGGCGGTGGCCAACGGCAGCGACATGAAGGAGTTCACCGGGCGGTACCAGGGGCTCTTGGAGCATTACGGCCTGTTGGCCGAGAAGACCAACCCCGACAGCGGCAATGAGAACGGGGATGTGGAGCAGCGTCATCATCGCTTCAAGCGTGCGGTGGATCAGGCCCTGTTACTGCGGGGCAGCCGGGACTTCGCGGATCTCCAGGCGTATCAGCAGTTTCTCAAAGCACTTACCGATCAGCTCAACCGGGGGCGGCGGGTGCGTTTTGCCGAGGAGTTGAAGGTGCTGCGCGGCCTTGCGCCGGTGCGTTTGGAGGCGGTGAAGCGTCTGGTGGCGCGGGTGGATTGCGGGAGCCTGATCCATGTGGATCGTAATGCCTACTCGATCAACAGCCGTCTGATCGGCCAGCAGGTGGAGGTTCGCCAGTATGTGCAGCATCTGGAGGTGTGGTATGGGCAGAAGAAGGTGGAAGAACTGTCCCGCCTGCGTGGGCGCAACCAGCACCGGGTCAACTACCGTCACGTGATTGACTGGCTGGTGCGCAAGCCCGGGGCGTTTGCCGCTTACCGCTATCAGGCGGACTTGTTCCCCAGCAGCCTGTTTCGGGTGGCGTATGACCGGCTGAGGAGCCAGTACGCCGGGTCGGTGGGGTGTGCCGACAAGCAGTACCTGAAGATCCTGGAACTGGCGGCCAAAGAGAGCGAGTCGCTGGTGGAGGGGGCCATTGGTCGTCTGGCCGATACGGATCAGGCCATGAGCTTCGAGGCGGTGGAGGCGTTGGTGCAAGACGGGCAGCAACTGGCGGCTCCGACGGCGGTGCGGGTGGACGCGGTGGACTTGTCGGCCTACGACCAGTTGCTGGAGGGGGAAGCGGCCGCAGTGGGCCAGGGGGTGAGCCATGAGTAAGACCAATGGCGAACTGATGGCGTGCCTGAAGGAACTGCACCTGCCGACGGCCCGGGGGTGCTGCCTGGAGCTGGCCGACTCGGCCCGGCGGGAAGAGCTGAGTTACGAGGGGTATCTGCTGGAGGTCTTGCAGCGGGAATGCCAGGGCCGGCGGCAGCATCGGATTCAGCGGCTGCTGCGGGAATCGCGGTTGCCGGTGGACAAGAGCCTGGAGGCGTTTGATCTCAAGCGGCTGCCGGGGAAAGTGTCGGCGGTGGTGCGGACGTTGATGGATGGAAGCTTCGTGGATCGGAAAGAGAACGTGCTGGTCTTCGGAACCCCCGGCGCGGGCAAGAGTCATCTGCTGTGTGCGATCGGGCAGGAACTGGTGCGTGGTGGAAAAGCCGTGTACTTCAGCTCGACGAATCTTCTGGTGCAGGACCTGCTGCTGGCCAAGCGGGAACTGCGGCTGCCCAAGGCGATCAAGAAGCTCTCCCGTTACGCGGCCCTGGTCCTGGACGATCTGGGCTATGTCCAGCAGGACCGTCAGGAAATGGAGGTGTTGTTCACGCTGCTGGCCGAGCGTTATGAACGGGGCAGCGTGCTGATCACCAGCAACCTGCCGTTCAGCAAATGGGAGTTGATCTTCAAGGATGCGATGACCACGGCGGCGGCGATCGACCGCCTGGTGCACCACAGCGTGATCCTGGAGCTAAACCTGCCGAGCTACCGGGTGGAGCAGGCGAAGAAGTCGAAGGCCGCGACGGCATCTGCGGAAACCCCGGCAGCGGCCCCCCGGTAGAGACCCACGAGGGCCGGACGTTCCGGCCCGCCGCGTGTGCTGCTCCTGTTTCGCTACGCTCAACAGGAGCAGCACACGCGGAAGAAAGAACCCCCATGGTCATGCTGGTTTATAATTGTCGCTGATGTCGGAAAGTAATTGTCGCTTGACACGCCGCGCTTGAGCAAGCGAACAAGGTGTTTGAACAGCGCAAGAAGGATGCTGGTTTTAGCTACAATTATGCCTGCCTGATGAGTCGGATGGACAAGACGGACAAGGCTCTCGAGTGGCTCAATGCGGCAATTGACCGGGGA
>JBAXOO010000300.1:0-3084 GCA_037133235.1 Cyanobium sp. ELA507 | reverse complement strand
GCATCCAGGTGAGCAGCGAACTGGGTCAGGGCAGCTGTTTCGTGGTCGATCTGCCGGGGTTGCGCGGCGAGGTCGCGCCGCCCCATTTGCTCAATCATTCCCGTCCATAAACTGCCGCCATGCCTCAGGGGATTGGTGACGCCGCTGCCGGGGGGCCGACCCCGCGCCTGCGCTGCTGTGATGCCAGCGCCTGCCGCAATGCCGGTGGCACCGCCCTGCGTCAGGCGCTGCTGGAGGCCCGGGCGGCGGCGGGGCTGAGCGAAACCGACCTGGCGATCGCGGCGGTGGGCTGCCTGCGGCTCTGCGGCCGGGCTCCCCTGGTGGCGGGCGACGGCCCGCCACCAGGGGAGCCGGCTCTGGGGGGGCGTGCCGGCGGAGCGGGCCGCCGAGCTGGTGGCGGCGGCGGGCGCCGTTGGAGCTGAAGGCGCCGATCCCCTTGAACCCCACCGCATCGACCTGGCCCATCCCTTTTTTGCCCTGCAGAAAGCGGTGGTGCTGGAGCGTTGCGGCCTGATCGACCCCGATTCCCTCGACGACGCCCTGGCCCAGGGCGCCTACGACCAGCTGCGGCGTTGCGTGCGGGAGCTGACGCCCGAGCTCGTGCGCCAAGAGGTGCGCCGCAGTGGCCTGCGGGGCAGGGGCGGCGCCGGCTACCCCACCGGCCTCAAGTGGGACACGGTGGCCCTGCAGCCCCCCGGCCCCCGCCTGGTGGTGGCCAATGCCGACGAGGGCGACCCGGGGGCCTTCATGGACCGCACCGTGCTCGAAAGCGATCCCCACCGGCTGCTGGAGGGTCTGGCCATCGCCGCCTGGGCCGTGGGGGCCGAGCACGGCTACGTGTACGTGCGGGCCGAATACTCCCTAGCAATCGCACGGCTGCGGCGGGCCCTGGCCCAGGTGGGCGAGCGGGGGGGCTTCGGGGCGGCCTTCACCGGCACCCCCTGGCCGCTGCAGCTGGAGGTGCGGGTGGGGGCCGGCGCCTACGTCTGTGGAGAGGAAACGGCGTTGCTGCAATCGATCGAAGGCCGGCGGGGCACGCCGCGGCCCCGTCCCCCCTACCCGGCCCAACGGGGCCTGGGGGGGGCACCCACCCTGATCAACAACGTGGAGACCCTGGCGGCGATCCCGGCGATCCTGCGGGAGGGGGGGGATTGGTATGCCGCCATTGGCACCCAGGCCGGAGGCGGATCGGCTGGCACCCCCGGCAGCCGCGGCACCAAGGTGTTTTCCCTCTCCGGCGCCGTGGTGCACACCGGCGTGGTGGAGGTGCCCCTGGGGATGCCATTGCGCACGGTGGTGGAAACGATGGGCGGTGGCGTGGTGGGCGGCGCGCCGGTGAAGGCGGTGCAGACCGGCGGGCCCTCCGGCGGCTGCATCCCGGCCCACCTGCTCGATACGCCCCTGGATTACGAAGCCCTGGCAGCGCTGGGCTCAATCCTGGGATCCGGGGGCATGGTGGTCCTGGGACCCCAGACCTCCATGCCGGAGCTGGCCCGCTACTTCATGGGCTTCTGCGTCGACGAAAGCTGCGGCAAATGCCTCCCCTGCAGGGCTGGCACCGTTCAACTGGCCGCCCTGCTCGATCGCTTCGTGGAGCAGCGGGCCGAAGCGGCCGACCTGGAGCGGCTCGAAGAGCTCTGCCGCATGGTGAAGGCCACCAGCCTCTGCGGCCTGGGCCAGTCGGCCCCGAATCCGGTGCTGGCCACCCTGCGCCACTTCCGCCAGGAGTACCAGGCGGCCTGCCGGGCTAACGCCCCGGAGGCGGTGGGCCCATGAGCGTGGTCACCCTCACGGTGGATGGGGCGCCGGTGGCGGTGCCGGCCGGCGCCACCCTGCTGGAGGCCTGCCGCGGCGCCGGCGTGGCCCTGCCCACCCTCTGCCACCTGGAGGGCCTCACCCCCGTGGGCGCCTGCCGTCTCTGCCTGGTGGAGGTTGAGGGGGCTCCCCGCCCCGTGGCCGCCTGCGTCGGTGAAGCGGCCGAGGGGATGGTGGTGCGCACCGACACCGCCCAACTGGGCAACTTCCGGCGGATGGCGGTGGAGCTGTTCTTTGCCGAAGGCAACCATGTCTGCGCCTTCTGCGTGGCCAATGGCGCCTGCGAACTCCAGGACCAGGCGGTGGCGGTGGGCATGGACCACTCCCGCTTCCCCTACCGCTACCCCCATCGCTCCGTCGACGCGTCCCATCCCCTGTTCAGCCTCGACCACAACCGCTGCATCCTCTGCACCCGCTGCGTGCGGGCCTGCGACGAACTGGAGGGCGCCCACGTGTGGGATGTGGCCGAGCGGGGCAGCCAGTGCCGCATCGTGGCCGGCCTCGACCAGCCCTGGGGTGCGGTGGAGGCCTGCACCTCCTGCGGCCAGTGCGTCGATGCCTGCCCCACCGGCGCCCTTTACCGCAACGACGCCACCACCTCCGAAAAGCATCCCCACCGGGAGCGGGCGGCCCTGTTGCAGGAGGCGCGGCATCGCCACCACTGGCACAACCAGGGGGAGCCGCCGCCATGAGCGATCCCTCGCCAGCGCCGAGGAAGCTGCGCCTGGCCACCGTGTGGCTGGCGGGCTGCTCCGGCTGCCATATGTCGTTTCTCGACCTGGATGAGTATCTCTTTGAGCTGGCCGAACGGGTGGAGATCGTCTTTTCGCCGGTGGCGAGTGATGTGAAGGTGTTTCCGGAGGGGGTGGATGTGGCCTTGGTGGAGGGGGCGGTGGCCAACGCCGACAACCTCGAACTGGCGCTCACCGTTCGCTCGCGCAGTGCGGTGGTGGTGTCCTTCGGCGACTGCGCCATCAGCGCCAATGTGCCCGGCCTGCGCAACCTGCTGGCCGCGGCCCCGGGCGGTGGCGCCGCGGCGGTGCTGGAGCGGGCCTACCTGGAGCTGGCCGACCTGCAGGCGGGGCTGCCCTGGGCGCCCGGGATCCTGCCGGAGCTGCTGGAGCAGGTGTTGCCCCTGCATGCGGTGATTCCCGTGGACGTGTGGTTGCCGGGCTGCCCGCCGCCGGCGCCGCGGATCCGGGCGGTGCTGGAGGCCCTGATCCGGGGCGAACGGCCGCGGCTGGAGGGGCCCGATGGGCTGCGCTTCGG
>JBAXOO010000299.1:0-3102 GCA_037133235.1 Cyanobium sp. ELA507 | reverse complement strand
CCGAAGACCACGGCCACCTTGTCCTGGTCGATCAGCTTCTTGGATTTCTCCGCGAAGGTGGGCCAGTCGGAGGCGCCGTCTTCCTCGATGGGCACGATCTTCAGTTTTTTGCCATCGATGGCCACGCCACCGGCCTTGTTGATCTCATCAATGGCCATCAGCTCGGCTTCGGCCACCGTGTTTTCGGAGATGGCCATGGTGCCGGAGCGGGAGTGGAGGATCCCCACCTTCACTTCGCCATCGAAGTTACCGCCTGCGGTGTCACCGCCGCCGCCGCCGCTACAGGCGACCAGGGAAAGGGAGGTGGCGAGGGCCGTGGCTCCACCGATCAGCCGAAGGGAAGGCTTCCGAATCGACGAGGGGTGCATGAAATCTGCTCCAGAAACAGTGGGGCGGGGGAAAGGTCCTAGCCCGCCGGTCTGGGGAAGGTATCGAGCGGAACAGGAGGGGCTTGGTAGCGCTTGCAACCGAAACGTCCATCTCCGCACAAATCCGCCCCGATTGGGCCGCCAGAGCAGCGTGCAACCAACCCTGGACCGTGCCCACCCGGTCAGGCCGGTGGCAGTTGACGCAGCAGAAATGCCTCCACGGCCTCCAGCCCTTCGCCGCTGCGAAGGTTGGTGAAACACCAGGGCCGACCGGGCCGCATCCGCTCGGTGTCCCGTTCCATCACCTCCAGGGAGGCACCCACGAGGGGAGCCAGATCCACCTTGTTGATCACCAGCAGATCGGAGCGGGTGATGCCGGGACCGCCTTTACGGGGGATCTTGTCGCCGGCGGCCACATCGATCACGTAAATGCAGAGGTCCACCAACTCGGGGCTGAAGCTGGCAGCCAGGTTGTCGCCGCCGCTTTCCACCAGCACCAGATCAAGGGCCGGGAAGGCCTGCTCCAGCTCCGCCACCGCGGCCCGGTTGATCGAGCAGTCCTCGCGGATGGCGGTGTGGGGGCAGCCGCCCGTTTCAACCCCACGGATGCGCTCGGGGGCCAGGGCGCCAGCACGGGTGAGGAACTGGGCATCCTCCTGGGTGTAGATGTCATTGGTGACCACCGCCAGCTCGAGGCGATCGCGCAAACGGCGGCAGAGGGCTTCCACCAAGGCCGTTTTGCCGGATCCCACCGGACCAGCCACCCCCACCCGCAGACGGCTCATCGCATCCTGGTCGAGGCCGGCAGCCTAGGGGGGGCTAGGCGGGCGATGCCGAACCGATGAAATCACAAAACGAATTCACCCAAAACCGCTTGATGTAGGCCATTCATCCCTAGCTTATTTTGATTGCCAGTCCGCTGGGAACCATGGGGCTGCGGCGCCGCATCTTCGCCACCCAGATCGCCACCCTGGCCATCGCCAGCACCGGTGGCGTGCTGGGCCACGTGCTGGCCCAGCAGCAGCAGCAGCGAATCATCAACACGATCCTGCTTCAGCAGACCACCGGCCTGGAGAGCTCTGGTGATGGGCGCACGGCAAAGCCCCAGCCCAAACCAGTCGCTACCGCGGAGCAGCTGGCCAAGCCACAGCCGGAGAGTCAGGCTTCGCTGGCCGGCGTTCAGCGCACCCTGAAGGCGGAGCTACGCCAGGCCAACCGGGTCGCCATGGTCTTCACGCTGCTGGGGCTGGGGCTGGGGATATTGCTGGCTGGCGTGCTCAACCAGATCATCCTGGCGCCGCTGCGGCGCCTGGAAAACCGCATGACCCGGATCAGCAGTTCAACGGTGCCGGGCGACGATCCCTTCGAGGTCACCGCCGACGCTCCGGAGGAGGTGCGCAGCCTGGCCACCAGCTACGCGGCCCTACTGGACCGCATCCGCATCCTGATCGCCCGGGTGGAGGACCTCAACCTCACCGACAGCCTCACCTTGCTCGGCAATCGCCGCCAGTTCCAGCGCAGCCTCGAATCGGAGTGGCGGAGGATGCAGCGCCATGGCCAACCCCTGTCGCTGTTGATGGTGGATCTCGACCACTTCAAGGCCTTCAATGACAACCACGGCCACCTCGAAGGCGACCGCACCCTGGTGCGGGTGGGTGCCGCCATCCGCGGGGAAGGCCGCCGCTCCAGCGACCTCAGTTGCCGGATCGGCGGTGAGGAATTCGCCGTGCTGCTGCCGGATACGGATCGGGAGAAGGCCCGCAGCGTCGCCCAGCGGATCCTCGATGCCGTCGATGCCCTCGATATCCCCCACCGCAACAGCCCCACCGCCCCCCATGTGACCGTGAGCATCGGCCTGGGCTGCTGCGCGCCCGGCGAGGACGTGCAGCCCGAAGACCTCTACGCCGCGGCCGACGAAGCCCTTTACCGGGGCAAGCGGCAGATCGGCCGTCACCGGGTGTGTGGCGCTGCCGAACCAGCTCAGCTGCGGAACAGCCTGGAATAGAGCTCCCCATGGCCCAGCTGGGCCAGCCCTGCCCCCACCCCCCCACTCCAAAGGCTGCTGGGTTCGGCAACCACCAGCTCCTGGGCCCTCTGCGCCAGCAGGGGCGCGAGGCGAAGCTGGAGGCGCTGGGCCTCGGTGGGGCCAAGCGGCACCAACCGCACGGCGGCGCTGATCTGGTTGGCTGTCCAGCCGTAGAGGTAGGCCTCTACTAGGGCAAGGGGGGGCAACTCCAGGCAGACTCCGGCCCAGGCCCAGGCGGCGGTCCAGGCCAGGGGGGGGCCGGCGGCGGCCCGATCCGGGAGGGGCCAGCCAAGGTCCTCCAGCAGCTGGCAGAGGGATCCCCCCATCTGCCGCTGCTGGGCCCGCACCTCCGCCGCCTCCCGCTGGGCAAGGAGCCAGCCCTGCCGCTCCCGCACCACCGCCATGGCGGCGCCATCGCCGGGCTGGGCCCGGCGTGCCTGGACCAAGGCGTTCTGGAGTCCCGCCAAGGAAGCTGCCTCCATGGCCAGGGCGCCATGGCGCAGTTCGGCCTCCAGCCAGCGGCCCACGGCGGCGGCATCGCCGAGGCAGCCGCGCTGCACAAGCACTTCAAGCCCCTCGGAGTAGCTGAAGCCCCCCACCGGCAGGGCAGGGCTCACCAGCTGCAAAAGGCGCAAACGGGCCTCGGCCACGGCGGCAGCCGCCGCTGCGTCAGCGTCCGGGGGGTGGGTCAGCCCGGCGCTGGGGGAG
>JBAXOO010000298.1:0-3115 GCA_037133235.1 Cyanobium sp. ELA507 | reverse complement strand
ACGTCGATCACGGAGGGGAGGGAGCTCAGGCGGCGCCGGAGGGCAGCTCGCGGGCGGGAAGAAAGTAGGTGGGGCGGCGCAGGCCGGGATAGCTCATCAGCAGCCGCAGCAGGGTGCGGGTGCAGGTGAGGGCGGTGAACAGGCTGAGGATCAAACCAATCGCCAACGTGACCGCAAATCCCTTAACCAGACCGGTACCCAGGAAAAAGAGTGCCACGCAGCTGATCAAGCCGGTGATGTGTCCATCCAGGATCGAGGAGAAAGCCAGGGAAAAGCCCGTGTCGATCGAGCGGATCAGGGTGTTGCCAGAGCGAAGTTCCTCCTTAACCCGTTCAAAAATCAGCACATTGGCATCAACGGCCATGCCCACCGAGAGGATGAAGCCGGCGATTCCCGGCAGGCTGAGGGTCACGGGGATCAGGGCATAGATCGCCAGGTTGAAGAGGGAATACAGGCTCAGGGCCAGCACAGCCACAACGCCTGGCAGGCGATACATGAAGATCATGAAGAGTCCCACCAGCACCAAACCGGCGATACCGGCAATCAAGCTGGTGCGAATGTTTTCAGCGCCCAAGGAAGGTCCAACGGTGCGCACCTCGACGATCTTGACGGGCAGGGGCAGCGAACCACCGCGAAGCTGCACCTCGAGGTCGCGGGCCTCGTCGGCCGAGAAATTACCGCTGATCGAAGCGGCCCCACCAGCGATACCGGCGGCCTTGAACTCGGGACCCACAGTGGCCTCACTGATCGAGCGGCCATCCAGCACGATGCCCAGTAGACGGCCGGTGCCAGCGATCTTCTGGGTGAGGGCGGCGAATTTCTCACCCCCCTCGCGGTTGAAACCGAGGCTCACCTCCCAGGAAAAGCCGGTGCGGTCCTGGGAACGGCCAGCACTGGTGAGGTCCTTGCCGGTGAGGGCGGCGGGTTCGTAAAGGGCCACGATCCTGCGGTTGACCTCATCGCTCAGGGCTTGCAGCTGCTCGACCTCGCTACTGCCAGCTGGGATGGAGAGCCCTAGGGCCTTGAAGGCGGTAGCCATTTCCGCTTCGCTGATCTCCACCTTTTTGGGGGGTTGTCCAGGTTTGCGGGGGTTTTGGTTGGCTGGCTCGGCTCCAGGGCGGCGAGCGGCCAGTACGGCTTGCACCTGGCGCTTGAGGGGCAGGAGCCCCTGCATGTCCTTCTCACTGCCGGGCTTCTGGGCGCGGAATTCGAGCAGGGCGGTACTTCCCAGCACCTTGGCGGCCCGGGTCGGGTCCTGTTCACCGGGCAGCTGGAGCACCAGCTGGTCGGTGCCCACGGTCTGGAGGGTGGATTCGGCCACCCCGAGGCCGTTGATGCGGCGCTCGAGCACATCCTTCACGGCCTCAAGCTGCTCCTTGTCGATCGTGGTGATCGCGCCGGCAGGCTGCACCTGCAGGGTCAACTGGCTGCCGCCGCGCAAATCAAGGCCGAGCTGCAGTCCATAACTGGCCAGAAGGGCCCCCGCAGCGATCGCCAGGGCCAGGATCAGGGCAAACCACCCCTGTTGACGTGCCATCTCAGATGACGCCGCTGGTGATCTGGCGGGCCGCTTCCACGATCTGGTGGGGCTGGATGATCGTGAGATTTTCCAGCTTGCCGTTATAGGGCGTTGGGATGTCCTGGGAAGAAAGGCGCACAGGCCGGGCGTCGAGGTCGTCGAAACAATGCTCGGTGATCAGGGCCAGCAGTTCGGCGCCGATGCCGCCGGTCTTCATGCATTCCTCCACCACCAGCACCCGGTGGGTCTTGCGGATCGAACGGGTGATGGTGTCGAGGTCGAAGGGCTTGAGGCTGATCAGATCAATCAGTTCGACATCGATCCCATCGGCTTCCAACTGTTGCACCGCCTTGAGGCAGTGGTGGCGCATGCGGGAATAGGTGAGGATGGTGATGTGCTTTCCTTCGCGCACCACCTCGGCTTGGTCGAGGGCGCAGATGTAATCACCTTCGGGGATATCTTCGCTGAGGTTGTAGAGCAGCACATGCTCAAAGAAGAGCACGGGGTTGTTGTCGCGGATCGCCGCCTTCATCAGGCCCTTGGCATTGGTGGGGGTGCTCACCGCCACAATCTTGATGCCGGGAACGGCATGGAAATAGGCCTCGAGCCGCTGGCTGTGCTCGGCGCCGAGCTGGCGGCCCACACCACCCGGACCGCGCACCACGGTGGGGATGGTGAAGTTGCCACCGCTGGTGTAGCGGAGCATCCCCATATTGTTAGAGATCTGGTTGAAAGCGAGCAGCAGAAAGCCCATGTTCATGCCCTCCACGATCGGCCGCAGGCCGGTCATGGCCGCGCCCACAGCCATGCCCGTGAAGCTGTTCTCGGCGATTGGTGTATCGAGCACCCGCAGGTCGCCGTACTTGGCATGGAGGTCCTTGGTGACCTTGTAGGAACCGCCGTACTCGCCAACATCTTCGCCCATCACGCAGACATAGGGATCTCGGGCCATTTCCTCATCGATGGCCTCGCGAAGGGCGTTGAAGAGAAGGGTTTCGGCCACGGGGCGTCTGCCGGCTGCGCGGCCAACCTATCTCAGCCGAGGTGGCGCTTCTGCCGCGCAAGGAGCAGCGAAGGCCCCTAAAGGGTTCAGCAGGCAAACGCCAGTAAGGCGGCGGCAACCTGGCTCGTCACGCCCGGGGTAGGGCTCAGCCGCCGGCGGCGAAGGTGGTGAGCAACAGCACCGAAAGCAACATGCCCGGCAACAGCAGGGTCACCAGCAGGCCGAGGTCGTGGGGTGTCATGGCCTGGCAGCGGAAGTGGCTGAACCCTAGACAGGGGTTTGGTTTGGCGCCGGCAGCAGCGAGCGCACGAAAACAAAGAACAGGCCCAGGCCCACAAAGGCGAAGCTGAAGGTGGCCAGGAACGTCATGCCCACGATCAGGGTCTTGAGGGCCGTGGCGATGCTTTGGGCCACCTGCGCCTCGTAATGAGGTGGGTGGAGGGCGTAGTAGGCCAGCACTCGCTGGCTCAACAGCAGGCAGAACCAGGCCAGCAAGCCGCTGGTGACCGCACCCGAAAGAAAACTGAGCGGGCCCTTGCGAGGACGCTCGGAGGTTTCGGAACCCGGGGGTGCCTGTAGGGGCGCCGGTTGGG
>JBAXOO010000297.1:0-3124 GCA_037133235.1 Cyanobium sp. ELA507 | reverse complement strand
GTCGTCATCGGTGTCGGAGTGGGCCAACACCAGTCGCAGGGCCACCAGCACCAGCAACAGGCCCGCGGCAGTGGCCAGGAGGAAGCCATGCCAGGCCATCCGGTCCGGATAGACCCATCGGCCCCGGAGGCTGGAACTTAGGCCACATCGTATGGAGGCCAACTGGTTTCGGCATCGGCTCCGCGCCAGGATCGGGTCGACGCCGCCCAGCCCTGATGCCCCAGCCCCGGCTCCTCCAGCGGTTGATGCGGTCGGTTGGTTGGCTCCTGCTGGTGCCCCTGCTGCTGGTGCCCCTGATCCCTGGACCTGCGGGGCCAGGGATCACCCCTGCCCAGGCGGCAACCACCGCCCGGGCCCCCCAGCGACCAGCAGCCCCCCCGACGACCGCTGCCTCAGAAGGACTAGCACCGGAGTGGATCACCCTTGAGGGTCGACGGGTTCTGGAGATCCGCTCCGCCGCCGGAGCCCAGACCCTCAAGGACCTCGCGGCCCGGGGCAGCACCACCCTGCGGCAGGTGGTGGACAACCCGGCCGTGGAACCCGACCAGCTGGTGGTGCGGGAGGATCCGCCCTATTCGATGGTCGGGCTGGAGGAGCCCAGCGGCCGCTTCATCCCCCAGCTGGCAGTGGATGATCGGGCCGCCCGGGCCTTTGGCACCAGTCGCCAGGAGCTAGCGGAGACCTACCGCGACCAGCTCAGAGCCGCAATCCGCCAATACCGCAGCACCCACAGCCTGGGCGCCTGGTTGCGCAGCACCGCCCTGGCGGCGCTGTTCCTGGGGATCTACCTGCTCTGGGTGCGGGGTCAGTCGCAGCTGGAGCATCACCTGCACCGCTGGATCATCCAGGGCCAATCGCCCGCCCTGGGGGGCCTGCGGCTGGCGGGCAACACCGTGCTCAACTCCAGCCAGGAGCGCGCGGCCCTGCTGCGGCTGCTGCGCCTTGCCCATTGGGGGCTGCTGCTGCTGGCCAGCTATCTGCTGATCCCCCTGCTGCTCGGTTTCTTCCCCCCCACCCAGGTCATCGCCGAAGGCCTGCGGGGCCACATCCGTGGTGTGCTCGAACGGCTGCTCAGTGGCGCGGTGGGGGCGATCCCCAACCTGCTGGCCATCGCCCTGATCCTGGTGTTCACCCGCATGGTGATGCACGCCTGCCTCGATTGGTTCGGGGCGATCGAGCGGGGCCAGCTGCAGTTCCGGGGATTTTATCGTGAATGGGCGAGGCCCACCGGTCGGTTGGTGGCGGGCGCCGTGGTGGTGGCGGGGCTGGTGATCGCCTACCCCTACATCCCGGGATCCGGCAGCAAGGCCTTCCAGGGGGCCGGCCTGTTCGTGGGGGTGTTGGCCGCCCTGGGCTCCAGTGCGGTAGCCACCAATGTGATCAGCGGCCTCATGCTCATCTACACCCGGGCCTTCCGGGAGGGCGACCGGGTGGAGATCGAAGGCGTGACCGGCGTGGTGCAGGACCGGGACCTGCTGGTGACCCGCATCCAGACGCCCCGCAACGAGCTGGTGAGCATCCCCAACGCCACCGTGATCACCTCACCGATCCTCAACTTCAGCTTTGCCCGGCGGGAGATCCAGCAGCCGGTGGCCATCGCCACCACGATCACGATCGGCTACGACGTGCCCTGGCGCCAGGTGCACGCCCTGATGCTGGCGGCAGCCCGCAGCGTGCCGGGTATTGCCCAGGATCCTCCCCCCTTGGTGCTGCAGACCTCCCTCAACGATTTCCACATCAGCTACGAACTCAACGCCAGCGTCGAGGACGTGCATCTCTATCGCGAAACCCTTTCGGCCCTGTTGGCCTCCCTGCAGGACCAGTTCGCCGAGGCGAATGTGGAAATTCTCTCGCCCGCCTACCAGGCCCTCCGGGATGGTCGTGGCAGCACCGTGCCGCGGGGGGTGCCCACCGCGCCGCAGCAGCCCCCGGGCTGAACCCTTGCCTCCAGCGGCGGCGGCGGCGAAGCCTCAGGGCAGCAAGCCCAGGTGGCCGCGGCCCCCATCCAGCCGGGCCCGGATCCCAAGGGGCAGGGCCCCATTGCCCGGGGAATGACCCACCGGCAGGTGGGCCACCACCGGAATCCCCAGGTCAAGGCTGCGCTCCCGCAGCACCTCCTCCAGGTCGAACCGGTGCTCCGCCGGACCATCCAGCCGGCCATCGGCTTCGCGGCAGCCCTCGAAGCTCCCGAAGGCGAGGCCGGCCAGCTGCTGCAGGGCACCACCCAGCCGCCAGTGGGTGAGCATCCGCTCGATCCGGTAGGGGGCCTCGCCCACATCCTCGAGCACCAGGATCGCGCCACGCAGCTCGGGCAGGTGGGGCGTGCCGAGCAGGTGGGTGGCCACGGTGAGGTTTGCCACCAGCAGGGGGCCCTCCGCAACCCCACCACGCCAGCCCACCGCCTCCAGGTCGGGCACGGGCTCTCCGAACAGCAGGGCCCGCAGTCGCTCCTGGCTCCAGGCCGGCTCCGCCGCCAGGGTGGTGATCAGGGGGCCATGCACTGCTCCGCCACAGCCCCGGGCCACCTGGGCCCAGAGCAGGGAGGTCACATCGGAGAAACCCAACAACCACCCTTTGGGCAGCGTGCGCGGCTGCTCCAACAGCCGGGCCGCACCCCAGCCCCCACGCACACAGGCCAGCAGGGCCGGAGGCGGATCGGCCTGAAGATCGGCCGCCCGTTCGTTATCCCGGCCGGCCAGATAGCCCCAGCGGCGGCCCACTAGGGAGGGCCCCTCATCCACCACCAGCCCCCAGCTGCGCAGAACGGCCAGGCCGGCGGCCAGCTTCTCGCCGTCGTCGAGGGCCGAGCTGGCGGCCACCAGGCCGACCCGATCGCCAGGGCGCAGCGGCGGCGGCAGGGGGAGGGTGGGGGCAGACATCGAACGAATTGGCAGGAAAGGGTTCAGGAGGGAAGGGGCCGAGCCGGACAAAGGTTGGATCAGGCGAATCTTGGCTCCCAGTCAGGGAGCTGCGCTGAGCACCAGCCCCAACAGGAGCAAGGCCCCCAGCTGCACCTGGCGGCTGAAGTGCCGCCCGTAGGCACTTCGGGGAAGGCCCGGACGCGCCAGGAGCAGGGCCTCGCGCAGCATGCCGGCCGAGGCCACCAGCCAGGCCAGCCAGAAGG
>JBAXOO010000296.1:0-3135 GCA_037133235.1 Cyanobium sp. ELA507 | reverse complement strand
GCCCAATCCGCCGCCACTGCACAGGGCAGGGCGGGGGTTCGCACGGGGCAGGCGGGATGAACCTGGAGGGCCGCCCCGGGAAGCACGGGGGCAGTTCGGTGCTGGGTCTGGCGATGCGGGCACTCGGCCCGCCGGCTTCAACCAGACATCCGAACCATACAGCCTCTGCGGCCTTTGGACTGCTGACGACTCCTTTGCGGCGGTTGTGCGGCACCCCTGGGCTGTTGTGCGGCAGTGACCTGGTGGGGTCGAAAGCCATCCATAGATTTCCCCACCTTCAGCGGCAATACCGCAGGAACGATGCCCCTGTTTTAACTTCGCCTGGCTGGCTACGGACTCCTGGTGATTGGGCTGATCAACCTCTTGCTGCGGGGCGCCATTTCCCCCGCCAGCTTCTCCTCAGCCCCTGCCAGGTTGACGATGGCCCATGGCCTGGCCTCCTTTGCCCCCTGGCTGTTGCTTTCGCTGGCCTTGATCTTCGTGCAGGGCAACCGCCAGCGCCGCACCCGTGAAACCCTGCCGGTCACCCTGTTGCATCGCCTGCTGCTGCCCCTGGTGGTGGGGTATCTGCTGCTGGTGCCGCTGATGGTGCGTGATGCCTTCGGCTACAACAGCGCCGCTCAAGGCCAATTTGAGCAGCAGCTGGCTCTCTATCGCTCCGGTAGCAGCAAGTTGCAGGACAAGATCCGACCCCTGCGCACACCCCTGGAGGTGGCCCGGACCCTGCAGCAATACCCCAACATCTCCCTGGTGGCCGATCCGGCCGATTCCGCCGATCTGCTCAAGCGCAAACTCGCTGAAGCCCTTCGTAACGGTGAGGCCCAGCTGCGCGGCCGCTACGACGACGTGAGTCGCCAACGTAATCAAGGCTTGGCCCAGCGCACGCTTGAGAGCAGCCTCGTGTGCCTGGTGGTGGCCGCTGGCTTGGCGGTGCTGCGGCTCCAGAACCTTGCCCTGATTGAGGCTTCCGGCAAGCCAGTGAGCTTTTACTTCGGCAACGACCTGCTGCCTGAACACGCCAAGCGGCGCCGCCGCCGGGCGAGCAACTACCCCGAGGAGGCCTTCCCAAATGCCTGGATCATGGCCGAGGGGGAGGAGGAGCCCGAGGGCAGCAACGCCCACCGCTCCTGAGGCCAGGGGAGCCCGGCCCCGGGAGCGCGCTCCCTACTCTTCCGGGTAAAGCAGTTCGGAGAGTTCGTCGGGATCCACGTCGTAGACGCGGGCCAAGGTGGTTTCGATCGCGCTGGTCACCACATCGGGCAGAAAGCGCATGGCATTGATGGCGTCATCGGCGATGTCATCGGTGAGCAGTTTCTCGCCCCCCAGCTTTTCGTCATTGATCACGGCCATCACCCAGCTCTGGTAAGCGGTGACCAGGTCCGAGAACTCGAGATCGGGGTCGTTGAGATCGAGGGCCATCGGGCGTTCCGCCAGCTTGCGTGCCCCTGCAGTTTGCCCGCTGCCGGAGAGGATGGGGGTATGGAGATCCCACCATTGCCGCCCCTTCCGGACAACCCCTTGCCGGATCAGGGCCCTGGATTCACACCAGTGTCGCCCGCCGTGCTTTGGGACAACCTGGTGGAGTTCGCCCTAGCGGAGCTCGTGCGGCAGCACCGCAACAGTTTTGCGCCCCTCTGGACGGTCGAGAGCTGGGCGAAATTGCTGATCTGGCTGGCCCTCAACGCCGGCTGCCCGGGCGACACCGCCTCCCTGGAGGCCTTCGCCGAATGTCTTGGCCCCGGACGTTCCGCTCGTCTGCGGCGGCTGTTCTTCAGCCGGGAGTTCGAGACCACCGGTCTGCTCCTGGTGGCGGACCCGGCCGAGGGAAACGTGCTCGTGCAGGTGGCCTCGGCCGCAGCCGGGGATGCATCCCTGCAACATGCTGGGCCGGAGCCCGTGGCTGCCGCCCTTGACGCCGTAGGCCTTACCGCCCTGGTGGTGCCGGAGCGGCAGCGCTGGCAGCGCCGCGATGGGGTGGTGGTGATTCCGTTGCGCTGAGCCCGCCGCCCGGTCCTGAAGCGCCGCCGGGGCCCTTCCCAACAACAGCGGCTGCGGTTGGACCCCGGCGAGTCCTGATCCGGATCCTCTTCCAGCTTCTCCAGCCTTCTTCCCCATGCAGCTGATCGGCACCTTTCGCAACGCCGGCTACGCCGCCTTGGCCGATGGGGTGCTGGCCTTCTTCGAGCGCCGCGTTGATCTGCAGCGGCCCGGCGTGGCCTTCGGGCCCGGCGGCGGCGGTGATCCCGCCAAGGTGTCTACCGACATCAGCCTGGTGGCGATCGATCGCAGCGATCCGGAGGCCTTCGCCCTGGCCGAGGTGATCCTGCGCGGTGTCACGGCCGGCCTGAACCGCTGGCTCGAGGAGCGGCCCCTGTTCCGCGACTGCTGCCCGGAGCAGGATCTGTTCGTGAATCCGATCTTCAACCTGCAGCGCTACGCCCCCGGCGAGGGCTTCCACCGCTGGCACTGCGACTGGACCACCAGCGACGAGGCCACCGAGCCGATCCGCCGCGTGCTCGCCTGGATCCTCTACTGCAACGACGTGGAGGAGGGGGGCACCGAGTTCCACTGGCAAGGGCACCACGAACCGGCCGAGCGGGGCAAGTTGGCGATCTTCCCGGCGGGCCTCTCCCACATTCACCGCGGCCGGGTGTGCCACACCCACACCAAGACGATCGCCACCGGCTGGATCAATGCCGGTAGCCGCGAGGGCTATCTGCAGCGCCTGGCCCACACCTAGGGAATCCCCACGCTCAGTAGCTGCAGCGGAGCTCAGGTCGCGTTCGACGCCTGGCCTGAGGGCACGATCAGTCCCTCCAGCCGCCTCTGGAGGTCGGTGGTGAGGGCCGCCACTTCACCGCGGCGGTCGGCCCGATAGGCGGCCAGGCGGGGGGCAATCGCCAGCGGTTCGCCGATGCGGATGTGGGCCCGGCGCGGTCCGAGGCGGGGGCGTCGTTCCGGGTTGCCCCCCCGGATCCGGCAGAGGGTGTCCCACAGGATTAACAGGGTGTCGGCGAAGCGCTCCTGGCTGGGGTCGTCCTTGACGTAACGGCCACTCACCGCCACGAAGGACTCCACGATCCGCATGTGCCAGAGGCGCTGCTCCGTTTCCTCCGCCAGCCGGCGGGCCAGGCC
>JBAXOO010000295.1:0-3141 GCA_037133235.1 Cyanobium sp. ELA507 | reverse complement strand
TTCAATTATTCTTCGCCGTCGACGCCGTCGGCGTGCTGCCGATGTTCGTCTCGCTGACGGAGGGTCTGACCGTCCCGGCGCGGCGGAAGTCGGTCTGGCAGATGGTGCTGACGGCCTTGGCCGTCGCGGTGGCGTTCCTGTTCTGTGGGCGTGAACTGCTGAAGTGGATCGGGCTGATCCCGCAGGACTTCATGATCGCCGGCGGCGTACTGCTGTTTGCCATCTCCCTGAGAGACCTTCTCGTGGTGGAGAAGCATCATGATCCCATTGACCCAGAGAGTTTGGGCGCTGTCCCGGTCGGTGTGCCGCTGATCGTGGCCCTGGCGGCGGGTGCCGGTGATCCCCTCGCCCTGGCGGAACGGCTCCAGCTTCCCCAGAGACAGCATCACCTGCTGGCGGCCTTCCTGGACCTGCGCCAGCGGTTGCGCCGGGAGGGCCCCAAGGCCGCACGCTCCCCAACGCATTGGACTGCCCTGTTGGAAAGCCCAGCCACTCCACCCCTGGCCGTGGCGCTGGCCCTGGCGGCAGGAGAGGGTCCACGGCGGCCCCTGGTGCGCTGGTGGTTCCGTTGGCGCCATCTTGGCTCGCCTGTCCGTGCAACGGAGCTGATCCGTCAGGGTGTGGCCCCCGGCCCAGCGTTGGGGAAGCGATTGCGGAATCTGCGGGACGCCCGACTGCAGCAGGAACGCTGCTGAAGCCGGCTGAGCTGCAACGATCTGCCCCACCATTCCCTTACCATCGCGCGGTTTGTGCTCACCGGCCGCCATGGACAGTCTCACCGTTCTGAAATTCAGCTCGGAAGACTGCGGCACCTGCCATCGGATGAGCAACTACGACGCCAAGGTGGCGGAGGAGCTGGGACTGGAATTCGTGAGCGTGTTGCTGCAGGACACCAACACCTACCGTCGCTATCGCAAGGTGCTGTTGGCTCAGTACCCCAACAAGGAAGGAATGGGCTGGCCCACTTATCTGGTGGTGAGCGATCCCGAGGCCGACTTCGTGATCCACGGCGAAGTGAAGGGGGGCATGCCGAAGGGAGATTTCCGCGAGCGGATCCGCGCCACCCTCCCTCAGGTGTGAATCTCTGGGTAGAGGGGTTTCAAGCCTCGGGGCGGAAGCCCTCGGGATGGCTGCTCTGCCAGGCCCATCCATCGCGACACATGGCCTCAAGATCCCTGCGGGTGCGCCATCCAAGCCTGCTCTCCGCTTCGGATGGATCCGCCACCGAGCAGGCTGCATCCCCGGCACGGCGGGTCACCACGTCATAGGGAACCCTCCGGCCACTGGCCGCCTCGAAGGCCCGCACCACCTCCAGCACCGAGTGGCCGATGCCGCTGCCGAGGTTGAGGGTCAGCAGTTGGGGTTTTTCGTTCCACAGCACCTTCAGGGCGGCCAGGTGACCTTCCGCCAGGTCCATCACGTGGATGTAGTCCCGGATCCCGGTGCCATCCGCCGTCGGCCAGTCGTCTCCGTAGATCTGTAAACGGGGGATTCGGCCCACCGCCACCTGGCTCACGTAGGGGAAGAGGTTGTCGGGGGGACCGAGGGGATTTTCACCGATCTGGCCGCTGGGATGGGCACCCACCGGATTGAAGTAGCGCAGCCGGGCGATGCGCCAGTGGCTGCCGCTCGTTGCCAGGTCGGCCAGCATCCGCTCGACCGCGGCTTTGGTGTGGCCATAGGGGTTGATGGGCAACACCGGTGCCGTTTCCTGGATTGGAATCGTTTCCGGAAAGCCGTAGACCGTGGCGCTGCTGCTGAAAACCAGCGTGTGGCAGCCGTTGCGGGCCATCGCCCCCAACAGCTGGGTGCTGCCGCCCACGTTCACATCCCAGTAGAGCAGCGGTTGATGCACCGACTGCGCCACAGCCTTGAGGCCGGCGAAATGGATCACAGCATCACAGCGGCCGGCAATCGCCGCGAAGGCCCGGTCAAGGCTCGACCGCTGACGCAGATCGCCTTCGATCACGGTGAGGCGTTCCGACGCATCCCCGCCAGCCAGCTCCAGCACCCGCCGCAGGCTGGCGGGGGTACTGGTGGCGAAGCTGTCCAGCACCACCAATCGATGTCCGGCCTGCAGGAGCACCAAGCACGTGTGACTGCCGATGAAGCCTGCGCCGCCTGTAATCAGAACCTCGGCCATGGGGCGAAGTTAGGTCAGGACAGACCTCCTGCCAGGGGATGCGGTGCCGCATGGAGCCATGGCTGTTGCGCGGCGATCAGCCGGGGCTCAGCTGTTGCGGCACAGCCCCTTGCCCCCGGGCGACAAGGCGCAAGGTTTTGATCAGGATCAAAAAATCCAGCATCAGATTGGCGTTGCGCAGGTAGTAGAGGTCGTAGCTGAGTTTCATGCGGCTGTCCTCGATGCTGGCGCCGTAGGGGTAGCAAACCTGGGCCCAGCCGCTCAGCCCTGGCCGGACCCAGTGCCGGACGCGGTAGTGGGGGATCCTCTCCTCCAGGTCAAGCTCCAGCTCCGGCCGTTCTGGTCGGGGCCCGATCAGGCTCATGTCGCCGCTGAGCACGCTCACCAGTTGGGGGAGTTCATCGATCCGGAGCCTGCGCAGCCAGTTGCCCACGGTGGTGATTCGGGCATCGTTGCGACTGGCCCAGCGGGCACCGCTGCTTTCGGCGTTCTGGCGCATGCTGCGGAGTTTCCAGATCAGGATCCTTTCCCCATAGAGGCCTGTGCGCTGCTGCCCGTAGAAAATCGGCCCGCCATCCTCCAAGCGGATCAGGGCAGCAGCGGTCAGCAAGAGGGGCGCCGTGAGGAGCAGCAACCCAGAAGCCACCACCAGGTCACCCAGACGTTTAAGCCTCCAGCCCCAGCGGCCGGGCTGCAATTCGAACCCCTCGGCCTGCACCAGCCAGCGGCTGGAGAAGAGTTCCGGTGGCACCCTCTGCAGATGCTGTTCCGCCCAGACCACCAGGCTGCAGATGCTGCTGCCGCTTCCCCTGCGGGCCAGCAGATCCTGGAGCAAGCCATCATCAAGTTGGGCGCTTTCACTGACAGCGATGGCATCGATGCTGCCCACCTCGGGAAGGTTAAGGGCGCCAAGATCTCTGCCATCACAGAACAGGAGTTGATCGGTGTGGCTTTCGTTGCCCAGCTCCCCGCGCAGGATGGCCAGCTCTTCTCCATCC
>JBAXOO010000294.1:0-3148 GCA_037133235.1 Cyanobium sp. ELA507 | reverse complement strand
AGAGCAACTGATTCGTAATCAGTAGGTCGCAGGTTCAAATCCAGTCACCGGCTTTCCAGCTCACCACTGGGTTCTCCCCAGTATGCGCCCCCGGGCCTAGCCACCGCTTGGATGGTGGGAAGTTGTTTAGCGGCAGCCCTTGCTGGGCCCAAGCCGCGGCGCCGGCGGGTCCCTTTGCTCCCAAGATCGGCAAGCGGGGGGGGGCTCGGCCAAAGCGGGGAAAAAGCGGCACTGGGTTGCGGCGCGGATGCGGCCGGTAGGCCCCTAAGCCGGGCAGAACGCCAGCGGGCAGGCGCCAGACAGCAAGACCCGAAGAACCACCACCTACCTGAAATCAGGTAGCAACTCCCCTGTACCCCTTACACCGTAGTCAAATCCAAGCAGGCGGTTTCCGGCATCGACACCGCCGCAAAATTGCTGCAATGTTCGGCATCTTGAACCTTCCTTGGCCAGGCCGAATGGCTCAATTTCGCTTCGGGGCCCACGAGTTCGACGACAGCAACGGCTTGATCTGCTCCGGCGATCCCGTGCACCTCTCGCCGCTGCAGCACCGCCTGCTTCAAACCTTCTGCCAGCGCTCCCAGACCCTGCTCAGCAAGGAGGAATTGATGCAGGAGGTTTGGAACCACACCGCCGTGAGTGACATCAGCCTCTCGCGCACGGTCCACGAATTGCGCCAAAAGCTTGGGGGCGGTCCCTACGCCAAGCAGCTGATCGCTTCGGTCTACGGCAGGGGCTACATCTTCACCCTGCAACCCGCCTAACCGCGAAGGCCCGGCCCTGGACGGCTCAGCCCAGCACCCCCCTCAGGGCCGCCAGACCGAAGAGCAGAAACAGACCCCCACTGAGCCGGTAGAGCAGTCGCTCCTGGATGCGGCTGCCGATCCAACGACCAGCCCCCACCGCCAACCAGGTGACCAGGGCATGGCCCAACAGGGCGCCGAGCAGCAGCCCCACAAAGGCAAAGCCCGGGGCCGCAGCCAGAAAGATGGTGGTGAACTGGGTGCGGTCGCCAAGTTCGGCGATGAACACCAGGACAAACGCCTCGCGGATCACCTGCCAGGGATTGATCACGGCATGGCGGTTCTCCGCCGCATTGACCGCCTCCTCGGCCTCCTCGGCCTCCTCCTCGGCAGCCCCATCGCCCATGTCTTGGGCATCACGCAACAACTTCAAGCCGAAGGCGATGAAGAGGATGGCGGCCAGCCAGGGCACCAGGGCGGCCGGCAACAGCTCCCTCAGGCCGTAACCCAGCCCCAAGGAGATCAGGGTCACACAGGCCAGGGCGCCGAAGGCCCCGACAAAAACCCAGCGCGGCCGATGGCGAGCAGCCAGGATCAGGGCCATAAAAAAGGTCTTGTCCCCGAGTTCGGCCAGGGTGATAGCGGTGAGGCTGGATCCAAAAGCCGCCAGGGCTGGATCGGTTGCGAGGGTCGCGGTCATGGGGCGATCCTGGTCCCGCAGCGGCCCCACTGTCGATCACCGTTGCCGGATCGACCGTTGGCTGCGGTGGGCCTGACCTACCCTTTGTCAACCAGATTGCTGGCTCGATGATTAAGCGGCAGCGGGTGCGGGTGCGGGTCAAGAAGAACAAACCCACCCTCCTCTTCGAAAAGGTGGTGATCCGGCCGCTGCAAGAGATCCTCCATGGCCTGGGAGCATTCACTGGCCCCCTGCGCCGCCGACCCGCCCTGATGCTTCCCCTGGGGGCAGGTGCCCTCTGGCTAGGATGGCCACTGCTGGCCCCCCACCTCCTCCCCCTGCTCGGCAAAGCTGGATCGGATCCCCAGAGCCCGCCGCCGGAGGTGATCTCGGTGTTCGTGGAGGACCCCACCCGCAGCATCTGGGCCCTCGACCTCTGGAAGCACAAACCAGGTTCCCTGCTGGTGATGCAGGGTCGCCCCTCCAGCCAGATCGCCAACGTGACCTATCTGAAGAGCCAGGGTCTATGGCCAGCCAACCAGACGCGGCTGGTGACCCTGCAACCCGGCTGCGACACCGTGGGCCAGGTGGATGCCCTGGCCCGGCTGCTTGCGCTGCAGCGGCGCCCGGGACAGCTGACGATGGTGACGAGCACCGCCCACATGCCCCGCACCCTGGCCATCGCCCGGATCGTGCTGGGGCCAGCCGGCTGGAAGGTGGACGGCCTGCCGGTGGTGACCGAGGACAACCGGCCGGAGGATCCGATCCGCCTTTGGCGTGATCAGTTGCGGGCCCATGTGCTGCGGATCACGGGCCTCTCCGGCACCCGCGGCGACGACACCTGCACCTGAAGCCGGCCAAGGCTCAGCCTGGCCCGACCGCCAGAGTGGGCACCACCACGGGACGCCGGTGGGGCTGGTTGCCGAAATGCTCCCTGGCGATGGCGAGCAGCGCCCCATCCCCTAGGGCACTCTCATCGACGGTCACGATCCCAACAATCCGGCCCAGGAGGTCGCGGCGATGGCTTTCCAGGTGGTGCAGCAGCAGCTGGCGCATGTCACTTTCACCGGTGCCGTGGCCTAGCAGCAGCACCCCATCGGCCTCGACCATGGCGGCGGTGATGCGCCGCAGGTAGTCGCTGTCTCGGGGGGCGCGTTGACCGGCCACATCCCGGTCGTGGCGATGGGTGAGGTTCTCGCCAGTGCCCCAGAGGCCATGGGGATGGAGCACCGCCCGCTCCACAGTGTCGCCCTCCAGCAGAAAGGCCCGGGTTTCATGGTGATCGAGGTGCAGCACCAGCCGCCGGCTGATGTCGCCGCGGGGCTGGGGGGGCTCCGCCTCCGGATGGTCCGGGGTGATGCCAGCCTCCTCGAGCAAATGGCGCAGACGCAGCACCGCGTCGGCATCGAGATCGGGATGGTGCACGCCACTGCCGATTCGGAGCCAGGTCTCCTGGCCGGCCGGTAGTCGGATGCGCAGGCGGTGGTCGCCCAAGGACTCCACCTCCGCCCCGAGGGCTCGGCAAAGGGCCTCAACGGCGGAGCCCCTCACGCCGTGCTGGAGGGGATGGGCGAACAGGGCCCGCAAGGTGGCCCGATGGTGCCGTTCCATGGCCGCTGCCCGGATGGATTGACCCTATTGCGATCACCGGGGGCCGCAGCAGGCGGTCCTGCGGCAGGCCTTACTCCACCTTCAGCACATCCACGGCATCACCGAGGTTGTTGAG
>JBAXOO010000293.1:0-3162 GCA_037133235.1 Cyanobium sp. ELA507 | reverse complement strand
GTCTATGACTTCCTGCGCGCGGCGCTGGATTTCCGCGTTGCCGCGCTGCACCGAATCGAAGTCCAGGTCCTCGGTGTTGCTGCCGGTGGTCATGCTGGAGGCGGCACCGCCGCCCATGCCGATCAACATCCCCGGCCCGCCGAGCTGGATCAGAAGCGAGCCTTCGGGCAGTCCGAGCTTGAACGCATCGCGCGCGGCGATGTTGCCCACGCCGCCGGCGATCATGATCGGCTTGTGATAGCCGCGCAGTTCGCCCGCCGATTCCATCTCGAAGCTGCGGAAATAGCCGCAGAGATTGGGGCGGCCGAATTCGTTGTTGAACGCCGCCGCGCCTATCGGTCCCTCGAGCATGATGTTCAAGGCGGACGCGATGCGGCCCGGCTTTCCATGATCGCTTTCCCACGGCTGCAGCGCACCTGGAATGCGCAAATTCGACACCGAAAAACCCGCGAGGCCGGCTTTGGGCCTGGCTCCGCGGCCGGTCGCCCCCTCGTCCCGGAGCTCGCCGCCGGAGCCGGTGGCCGCCTTGGCGCGGTTTCTCAGTCTGCAGAGGCAAAACTGATCCAACCATCCTTCAAGTTGGGCGGCCTTGATGAGCCTTCAGCCTTTATTTCCAGTGTGAATGGAGAGCCATGTCATCAAGGAAATAGAGTTGCCAGACAATGGTGCTGATTCCACAAAGCCAGGCCAGTTGTCCATAGCGGCGATTGTGCCGACTCAGTTCAAGGCTTCCCGCCAGGGCAATGATGATCAGAGGCGTTGCGATTTTCACGGCATAACGCAGTCTTAGATAGATCACCAGCCAGGCTGGGGCGATGACGCAGGCGGCTGCGATCAGCGATCCCCATAGGAGGAAGCGGTGCTGGGTGATTTTCTTCTGCTGTAGAAAAACAATCGCGATCGGCAGCAGCATGAATTTGAATACGTTCCAGATGTTGGGAATGCTGCGTGTTGCTGAGAGGCCTACAAAATCAAAGTACAGAGAGGGGTACTTCATGACAATGGCCGGGAACGACTCGGCGCCCCCAAACGTCTTCAGCCTGATGCTTTCCATGCTGGCGCTTAGGTCTTGGCTGACAGGACTAGAAAACTGATGGTATCCAAAGAATTCAGAGTAGGCACTGAGGAAAGCGATCAGACTTCTCGAGCCTGCAAGGGGATTGGCACCTTGCAGGATGAATCCGGGGAACAGAAGGAGAACCAACCATCCCAAGGTGTAAACGCAGGTCATGCCGGCATGGCGCTGACCGCTGTGCTGCTCCCACCAAAACCAGAGACCGGCCAGCGCAGCGGCGGCCAGGATCATGTCCACCTTGCATAGACCAAAGGCTGCGAGAAAGAGGGCGGTGAAGATTTTTGGCCAACGGTAGCTGACACCAAGAAAAAAGAGATTAAGCAGGGTTCCTGAAAAAAGATCGCTGGAGGGCTGGAGAAGCTGAAAGCCTGAGCTGGCGATGATCAGATAGGCCAGAATTTGAAATGGCTGACTAGCGATATATCTGTTGACCATAAAATATGCGCTGATCAGATATGTTGCCATCGCCAGTATGCGTATGTGCCAGTTGAGGTTCTCGTGGGTGGTTGGTATCACGAGCTTGTAGAGACCTGCAATCAGGCTGGAGGTGATGCCGCCACTGTTCTGCAGTGCTGGGTACTGGAAGCTCCAGCTGTTTTGCGCATAACTGATATGGAGATTCACGGTTTCGGCAAAGTGCTGGTCCATGGGCGCTGCAGGCACGATGCCGCTATCTCTCAGGATCAGAAAAGCTGAGATCAATAGCGTTGCGATCGGGATGGCGCGCTGAACAAGGCGTAGGAGCCCGAACTCTTGCTGCTGCTGATTTGAGATCTGATTTGTGATACCGCTCTTCATGCTTCCAGGGGCCTTAGGGCTTTCTGCTGATGGACGATGGCTGGAATCTAATCGCACCGATCCCTGCAGCAGGTTCTGCGGGCAGCAGGTGATTTGGCAGCTTGCGTGGTGGCTCCCGTCGCAACGACCCGCGCCGATGTCGAGGAGTGGGCCGGGTTGTTCGACCATTTCACCTTAGAGTCATCAAGATTGTGCAGATCCTTGTTGTCTGTTTCGTCTGCCCTGCTGAGTGGTCCCACCTGGGACGACGTGCATCTGGAGAGCACTCTGCAGGAGCTACTGCCTGAGCTGATCCAGCTCCGGCGTCATCTCCATCGCCATCCCGAGCTCAGCGGCCACGAACACCAGACGGCTGCACTGGTGGCCGGGGAATTGCGCCGCTGGGGCTGGCAGGTGCAGGAGGGGATCGGCCGCACGGGTGTGGTGGCGGAGCTGGGTCCGGCAGGTGCTGCCGTGGTGGCCCTGCGGGTGGATATGGATGCCCTGCCGATCGAGGAGCGCACGGGCCTGAGCTGGGCCTCGACCCAGCAGGGCCTGATGCATGCCTGCGGCCACGACATTCACACCGCCGTGGGGCTAGGGGTGGCGGCCCTGCTGGGCTCCTGCGCTGATCAGCTCACCGCCCGGGTGCGGCTGCTGTTCCAGCCTGCGGAGGAAACGGCCCAAGGCGCTGGGTGGATGCGCGCCGATGGCGCGATGGAGGGGGTGGCGGCCCTGTTTGGGGTGCATGTGTTTCCCAGCATTGCGGTGGGAAGGGTTGGGGTTCGTAGCGGCAGCTTCACCGCCGCCGCCGGCGAACTGGAGATTGAGGTCCTAGGCGAGAGCGGCCATGGGGCCCGCCCCCACCAGAGCACCGATGCGATCTGGATTGCGGCGCGGGTGGTGAGCGGTCTGCAGGAGGCCATCAGCCGCCGGCTCGATCCGCTCCATCCGGTTGTGGTCAGCTTCGGCAAGATTGAAGGGGGCAAGGCCTTCAATGTGATCGCGGATCATGTTCGGCTGCTTGGCACGGTGCGCTGCCTCGATCCTGGGGTGCATGAGCGGTTGCCCGGCTGGATCGAGGACACCGTCCAGGCCCTCTGCCGCGGCCATGGCGGCGAGGCGAGGGTCCATTACCGCCGCATTGCCCCCCCCGTGCACAACGATCCCGACCTCACCCGTCTGGTGGCTGCGGCTGCGGTCGACCTGTTGGGGGAGTCCCAGGTGGAATGGCTGGAGCAGCCCTCGCTCGGAGCGGAGGATTTTGCCGAGTTGCTAGAAGGTCACCGCGGCACCATGTTCCGTCTCGG
>JBAXOO010000292.1:0-3176 GCA_037133235.1 Cyanobium sp. ELA507 | reverse complement strand
GGTACAGCAAGTTGCCCGACTCCTTCGATCCCACCAACAGCCTCCCGCCGCCGGCCGCGGGCGAGCCGTTGCCATGAAAAAAGGGTTCCCGTCTTGGGAACCCTGCTCGGGGATGAATCGGCAGGGTGACAATGCCCAACCGCCGTTCAGCCGATCAACGATGGCGGTGATCAGAAGTAGATCTTGCCACCGCCCCATTGGAGGCCCTGCACCTTGGGCGCCACCAGGATGTAGCCGGCGATCAGGCGAAGGTCGTTGTCGTCGAGATCGCGCATCTTCACGAACACATCGCTGCTGCGCAGGCTGGGGTGCACGTCGGAGATGCTGTATTCCCCGTCGAAGGAGGTGGGGTTCTTCATGAAGTCGACCAGGGAGTCGACGTTGTCGCGCGGGGGCGTGGCCAAGGCCAGGGTCTCGGGGTCGAGGCCCACGTTTTGGTTGGTCTTGGTGATGCCGCCGGCGTGGCAGGACCCGCAGCTGTTGTTGAACAGCTTGCGGCCGCCCTTGAACTCCTTCTCGCTGAATGTGACCGTGGATCCATCGGCGAGGGCCGGAACCGTGAGGGTGGCGGAATCCCAGCGGGCGGCAGCGGCGGGACCGGCAAAACAGACCAGCAGCGCTAGCGGAAGCACCAGCAGGGTGCGGACGACGGCGCGGATGGCTGAGGGGAGGAAGGGGGCCATGGAGAAAGCCGGTGAAATGGCGGTGAGACCGCAACTGAGACCTTGTATCACGGGGGGCGGGTCCGCCGCTGGGGAATCACGCGAACTGTTGCAGGCTCAGGGGCCCGATCCCCGCAATGAAGCGGTTTCGGCGTCGCCATCCGGCTCGGTTTCGGCGTCGCCTTCGCCGGGCTGAACGTCCAGTCTGAGAAAGTCTTTGGCAATGATCGTGGCCGGGAAGATGGCGCGTGCCTCGGCCAGCAGGTCGTCCGGTGTCATGGGGTTACCGGGTAGGTAACGGGGACTCAGGTGGGTGAGCACCAACCGCCCGACGCCGGCCTCCAGGGCCGTCTGGGCGGCCATGGTGCTCGTGGAGTGCTGGCGAGCGATGGCCATGGCGGCTTCGCCATGGGAGAAGGTGGATTCGTGGATCAGCAGGTCGGCGCCGCGGGCGAGCTCCACCGCCGCCTCACTGAACACCGTGTCGGTGCAATACACCAGGCTGCAGCCGGGCCGGGGCGGGCCACAGAGGGCCTCGCCGCGAATCACCCGGCCGTCGTCGAGGGTCACGCTGCGGCCGGCCTTGAGGTCGGCGTAGATCGGGCCCGGTGGAATCCCCAGCTCCTTCGCTTTGGCCACATCGAAGCGCCCTGGTCTGGGTTTGCGGTCGACCCGGTAGGCAAAGGCCGGCACCCGGTGGGTGAGGGGGGCGGTGCGCACCGTGATGTCGTCGTCGTCGAGCAGGAGGGCGCCGCTATGGGCCGCGTCCCGAACCCGGTGGGTGCGCAGCGGGTAGCTGATCCGCGTGGAGGTGGTGCGCATCACCCCCTCCAGGTAGTCGCGCAGGGGGTCGGGACCGTAAAGGTCGAGGCCCGGGCAGCTGCCGGCCAGGCCGAGGCTGGCCATCAGCCCCGGCAGCCCCAGCACGTGGTCGCCGTGCATGTGGGTCACGAAGATCCGCCGCAGCTGGGAGACCCGCAGATCGCTGCGCAAAAATTGGTGCTGGGTGCCTTCGCCGCAGTCGAACAGCCAGAGCTCCGCCCGTTGCGGCAGGCGCAAGGCCACGGCTGACACATTGCGGGAGCGGGTGGGAACGCCCGAGCTGGTGCCCAGGAAGGTGACCTGCACGGCTGGTTCGGCTGTACGGGCATGCTGCCACGCGGGCCTGGCGGTCTTCGGTCTGCCGGCGGCGGCCATCTCCCCTGGCTGGCTTGCCTGGTCTGGTCACAATGGGGCGCCGTTGCCTTCCTCAGGACCCCCGCCGTGGCCCAGCCCTACTGGCGCCGCCGTTTCGGCGGCTTGAGCTTGCTGGCGGGTTTGCCTGCTCTACTGGGGGGGCTGGTGCTGCCCGGCGGCCCCTCTCCGGCGGTGCCCCTGGCTTCGATGGCCGGCCTAGCCGCCAGCCTGCCGGCTCCGCAGGCCATCCCTAGCCCAGGCGGTCCGCTGCTCAGGGTGCTGCTCCAACAGGGGGACCTCCTGGAGCCGCGGGCCCTCGGCGGGGGCATGCGCCTGATGGACGGCCAGGGCCGGGAGCTGGCGGTACTGGCCGCCGGAGAACGGCTGCGCATCAGCCGGGAGGGGAGCCTGCTGCGGCTGGATCGTCCCGACGCTTCCGACCCCGCCCTGGCTGCTCCCCTGAGGGTTCCCCTCCAGGATCTGGCCTTCGCCCCGGCCGTTGCCGTGGCTGGGCTCTCCGCAGAGCCTGCTGCCCTGGTGGGTCTTGGTCGCCGGGCCTATCGCGGCAGTCTTCTGGTGCGGCCAGATGGGATGGGGCTCCAGGCCCTCAACCTGATTTCCCTGGAGAGCTATCTCCCCAGTGTGGTGGGCAGCGAGATGCCCGCCCGCTGGCCGGCGGCGGCCCTCCGAGCCCAGGCCGTGGCTGCCCGCACCTACGCCCTCGCCCAGGTCCGTCCGGCCGCCCCCTTCGACCTCAAGGCCACGGTCGCCAGCCAGGCCTACCTGGGGGTGGAGGCCGAAACCGATTCCACCCGGGCTGCGGTGGACGCCACCCGCGCCCTGGTGCTGCGCCACGGTGGTGCTCTGATCGATGCGGTGTTCCACAGCAGCAGCGGCGGCATCACCGAGAACAGCGGTGAGCTGTGGAATCGCCAGCTCCCGTACCTCATCAGCGTTCCCGACCGCGATGACCTTTCCCCCTGGCGGGAGTGGACCGTGCGGTTTGATCCCGACCAGCTGCGCCGCGCCTTCCGGGAGATCGATGGGGCCAGGCGGATTGAGGTGCTAGCCGCCTCCAGCACCGGCCGGGTCCGCCGGGCCCGGGTGATCGGCCCCGCCGGCAGCCTCGATCTCAGCGGTAGCGAGTTGCGTCAGCGGCTCGGCCTGCGCAGCACCCTGGTGCGCTTCCATTTTGAAGAGCCCGCCCCGTCCGTGCCGGGTGGGCCTGGGGGGATCTCCACGGCCACGGCCCTGGCCGCCGCCGAGGCCGCCGGTGGCACCGAGGGCCTCGGCGGTGCGCGTCAACGCCAGGCCCCCTGGCGCTCCGGCCCCTTAGGA
>JBAXOO010000291.1:0-3211 GCA_037133235.1 Cyanobium sp. ELA507 | reverse complement strand
CTTTGGGAAGGGGGGTGCGGGGCCCGAGCAGGGGATCCACGGCGGGTGCTGGCGCTGCACCACCGAGGCTGGACATCGCTTGGGCCAGGCCGGCGGCGGGAAAGGAGATCGTGAGGGCCGCAAGGCCCGTCAGGGCCTTGGCCAGAGGGATCACCCGATGACGGCGTTCCGTGGATCGTGGAGAAAGCATCGGCCTGGCAACGGGGGAGTGAGTTGGGGAAGGGTGCTAAATCGGCGAGGAGAGCAGCCGTCCATCGCTGGCCAGTTGAAGGGTGGCTCCGAGCTCGGTTTCGATGGCGATCAGTTCGTCCCGGTGGGCCCGCAGTCGCAGGGTGCTGCCCAGGGCACTATCCCCGTCGAGGAGCCGCAGCTCGAAGGTTTCGGCCCGTTCGGCCCGGCGCCGGTAGAGGAGCCCCGCGGCCGGGCCGAGCAGCGCCAGCAGCAGGGGCCACCAACCCAGCTGAGGCAGTAGCTGGCGGATCACCAAGGCGAGGCAGGCGGCGCCAACGGCACCCAACAGCGAAAGCAGAACCGCTAGTGGCGTGCTGGCACCCACCTCCCCACGGAAACGCAACAGGCTGCGCTCGGGGTCTCCGGTTTCGGTTCGCCAGCCGCGGCTGGTGAGCCAGCCGGAAAGACCCTCCAGCACCTCGAGGGCGGGGCGGGGGGAATGGACCTCCACCACGGTGGTGCGGTCCTTGCTGGCGGCCCGCAGGAAGAAGACCAGTCCCACCGCCATCAACAGGGTGAGCAGCAGGGTGGAAGCCAGGGTGGGCATCGGAACCTGCAGCAACGAGGTTTCATTCTCCCCCATCACCTTGGTATCGGTCTGGGGCACGATGAACCATCTCCAGCCTCCGGTGCTCCGTTCCGGCGAATCCATGACCCAGGCCCGTGCCGCCTCCGCCCCCTCCGTGCCGCCGGCCCGCTTCGCCGTCTTCGATGGCGACCTCGATGCCAGCTGGGAGGACCTCTACGGTTCGGCTGCAGCCCTGGCGATCGACACTGAGGCCATGGGCCTGATCCATGGCCGCGACCGGCTCTGCCTCGTCCAAATCTGTGATGCCCACGACAACGTGAGCTGCATCCGGGTAGCCCGCGGCCAGCGGGAGGCCCCCCGACTCAAGGCGCTGCTGGAGAATCCGGCCATTGAGAAGGTGTTCCACTTCGCCCGCTTCGATGTGGCCGCCTTGGCCGAGAATCTTTCGATTGCCGTGGATCCGATCTTCTGCACCAAGATCGCCAGCCGGTTGGCCCGCACCTATGCCCCGCGCCATGGCCTCAAGGACGTGGTCAATGAACTGGTCGGCGTGGAGCTCGACAAACAGGCCCAGAGCTCGGATTGGGGCCAGGTGGATGAGCTCAGTGAGGCTCAGCTGACCTATGCCGCTGGGGATGTGCGCTGGCTGCTGGCCGCCCGCGACCGGCTGGAAAGGATGCTGCGCCGGGAGGATCGCTGGGATCTCGCCCGCCGCTGCTTTGCCTGCATCCCCGTTTTCTCCGACCTCGATCGCCAGCGCTTTGGCTCGGTGTTTGAGCACTGAATCCGAGGCCCATCGGGTCCGACTCAGTCCTCCAGCATGAAATTCACGTCGTTGCCCACGGCCTCCAGCAGATCGTTGAGCAAGGGCCCGTTGTCGACACCGGCGGTGTTGGCCTCCTCCAGCATCAGGATGGCCAGGGCTTCACGGGCAGCGCTGTCGCGGGTGCCCTCCTGGGCGGCGCGAATCTCCACCTTGCGGCGGGCCGCCGATTGGCTGATGCCCAGCCGGGTGGCCAGACGACCGCAGGCGGCGTTGTAGTTGCGGTCCGGGATGCCGGCCATTGGGGAGGAAGGAGGTGGGCTCCATCATCCTCCGCGCTTTCGCTGATGCCGTGGCTGCGATCGATCAGCCCGGCTTGAGCAGCCTGGCGGCGATGGCCGCCGCCAACCCTGCACTGCCGCCCGCCTGGCCCATCCGTTCGCGGCCGATTAATCCCAGCCGTTGCCGTTCCTCCCGGTTGGCGAGCAGGGCCCCGAGCTGCTCCGCAAGCTCCTGGGGGCCCTTGCAGGGGCGCACCGCCCCGCCCAGCAGGCGGCTCTGGCGCCGTGCGAAGCCCGCCTTGAACTGGGGCCCGGGTCCCGGCAGGGAGAGGGCCGGCACCCCCAGTCCCACCAGTTGCTCGGTGGCGGTGCCGGCGGTGGCTAGACCCACCTCACTCCAGCAGGCCCAGGCCCCGAACTGGCCGGGTCCCACCAGCAGCCGCAGGGGCCCCCGCCGCCAGGCCATTGCCGCCCCACTGCCGGCGGGTAGGGCCGTGGGCTCGAACCCCCTTTGGCGCAGCAGTGGTGCCAGGGCCTCCGGTTCCGGTCGGTTCCCGGTGGCCAGCAGCACGGTGGTGGGTTCGCCATCGCTGGGCAGGGCCGCCAGCAGGCGCTCCAGGTTGCCGAGGGCCTCCGGAAGCCGACTGCCCGGCAGCAGCAGCAGCCGCCGTTGTCCCGCTAGCCATGCCGGCAGGGGTTCGGCGGTGAAGCCATCCATCATCGGGTTGCCGGGAGCGGTGGCTTCCACCCCATGGCGCCGCAGGCCCCGGGCGGTGAGGGGGTCGCGCACCGCCACCAGACGACAGCGGCGCCGGGCCATCAGGGCCCATTCCCAGGGATCCCATTCGCTGCCCTTGAGCCGGTGGTAGCCATCGGCCAGGGGGGTATGGCCCCAGCCCGGCGGCGGCGGGGAGGCCCAGGTGTGGTCACTCTTGGGGGTGCCGATGAAGCCGTAGGGCCCGCCGGCCGCCCAGGCCAACAGCAGCGGCAGCAGGTCGCCCACCGCCAGGATCGGGTCGCCGCCCTGGCCCCAGCGGCGCACCAGCCGCCACTGCTGCCAACTCAGCAGGGGCAGGCCGGCGGCCAGGTCCCCCAGCAGACCCCGCAGGCTCTGGTTACTGAAGCCGCCGCTGGGTAGTTCTCGACGCGGACCCATCCGGAGCAGGGCCCCGGCGGCCTCGGCGCCGGCGAAGGCCTGGCCCTTGCCCACCAACGGCAGTACCGCCACCTCCACCGCTGGGCGCAGACGCCGAAGGGCCTCCACCACCCTCAGGGCGATGAGGTCCTCCCCATGGCCGTTGCTCAGGACCAGCAGTCTGGAGGGCATGCCATGGCTGATACGATCCGCTTTCGGGAGTTTGCTCCCGGGCCGGCGGCATGGCCAAGTGGTAAGGCAGAGGATTGCAA
>JBAXOO010000290.1:0-3222 GCA_037133235.1 Cyanobium sp. ELA507 | reverse complement strand
ACAAGAAGGTGCTCGGCGTGGTGGGCCTCGGCAAGATCGGCTCCCATGTGGCCCGGGTCGCCCGGGCCATGGGCATGGATGTGGCCGCCTACGACCCCTTTGTCTCGCCGGAGCGCGCCCAACAGATGCAGGTGCGGCTGCTGCCCCTGCCCCAGCTGTTCGCCGAGGCCGATTACATCACCCTGCACCTGCCGCGCACCCCGGACACCGAAAACCTGGTGAACGCAGCGTTGCTGCGCACCATGAAACCCACGGCGCGTCTGGTGAACTGCGCCCGTGGCGGCATCGTGGACGAGGCGGCCCTGGCCGAGGCGGTGGAGCAGGGCGTGATCGCCGGCGCCGCCCTCGATGTCTTCTCCAAGGAGCCCCTGGCGGCCGATTCACCGCTGCGCGCCGTGAAGGAGCGGCTGATCCTCACCCCCCATCTCGGCGCCTCCACCGAGGAGGCCCAGGAGAACGTGGCCATCGATGTGGCCGAGCAGATCCGCGACGTGCTGCTGGGCCTGCCGGCCCGCAGCGCCGTGAACATCCCCGGCCTCAACGCCGAGGTGATGGAGCAGCTCAAGCCCCATCTGCAGCTCGCCGAAACGCTGGGCCAGCTGGTGAGCCAACTGGCGGGCGGCCAGATCAGCGAGCTGGAGGTGCGTCTGCAGGGCGAATTCGCCTCCCACCCCGCCCAGCCCCTGGTGGTGGCGGCCCTCAAGGGGGTGCTCTCCACCGCCCTCGGGGACAGCATCAACTACGTGAATGCCAGCCTGGAGGCCAAGGAGCGGGGCATCCATGTGCTGGAGGTGAAGGACGACGCCAGCCGCGACTTCGCTGGCGGCTCGCTGCAACTCACCAGCCGCGGTGCCAAGGGCAGCCACAGCGTGACCGGAGCGGTGTTCGCCGACGGCGAGCTGCGCATCACCACCATCGATGAGTTCCCGGTGAACGTGACGCCCAGCCGCCACATGCTGTTCACCCGCCACCGCGACATGCCCGGCATCATCGGCCAGCTGGGCTCGGTGCTGGGCGAGCACAACGTCAACATCGCCTCGATGCAGGTGGGCCGGCGCATCGTGCGGGGCGACGCCGTGATGGTGCTCAGCGTCGACGACCCCATCCCCCCCAGCCTCCTGGCCACGATTCACACCATCAACGGCATCCAGGAAGCCCACCCGGTCACCCTCTGATGGAAGCGGCAAGCCCCGGCCCGGCCTGGTGGCGCCTGGAGATGGCCTTGCCGCCAGAGTTGGAGGAATCGCTGCTTTGGAAGCTGCCCCAGCTCGGTATCCCCCGGGTGGCCGTGCGGCATCGGCCGGAAGCCCCGGAGCAGCGGGAGCTGCTGGCCTGGCTGCCGGAGGCCGACTGGCCCGAGGCCCAGCGCGCGGAACTCTTAAGGGCCCTGGCGCCCCTTGGGGAGCCCTTCGGTCTGGTTCTGCCGGAGGCCCACTGGGAGCGGCAGCCTGACGAGGACTGGAGCCTCAGCTGGAAGCGCCACTGGCAGGCCGACCCGGTGGGGGAGCGGCTGGTGATCCTGCCGGCCTGGCTGGAGCTCCCCGGTGAGTACGCCGATCGGTTGGTGATCGCCATGGACCCCGGCAGCGCCTTCGGCACCGGCAGCCACCCCACCACCCGCCTCTGCCTGGAGGCCCTGGAGGGGATGGCTGCTTCAGCGAACGGCCTGCAGGGCCTGCGGGTGGCGGACCTGGGCTGCGGCAGCGGCATCCTGGGCCTGGGGGCCCTGCGGCTCGGGGCGACCTCGGTGGTGGCCGCCGACACCGATTCCCTCGCGGTGCGGGCCACCGCAGAGAACGCGAGCCTCAATCAGCTCTCCGCTCAAGTTGAGGTGGCCCTGGGCAGCGTGGAGGTGCTCGCGGCGCTGCTGGAGGGCCGCCCGGCCGACCTGCTGCTCTGCAACATCCTGGCCCCGGTGATCACCGCCCTCTGCCCCGCCTTCGACACCGTTCTGGCCCCCACCGGCGTGGGGCTGCTCAGCGGCCTGCTGGTGGACCAGGCACCGGCCCTGGAAGAAGCCCTGGCGGCGCAAGGATGGCAGGTGGAGTTGGCCGCCCGGCAGGAGCGCTGGGGGCTGATGGTGATCCGGGCACGGCCGGTTGTTGCATAAGACACGCTGATCTGTGCCCAGGTTTTGATTGGCCTTCCCAGCCAGCGGCCCCAGGATTGGCATGATCGGCCCCAGGCGGATGTAGGAAGGGCGGGTCCTACAGGTTCTGGCTTCCCGCCGCCTGTGAGCTTCAATCCCTTCCATGGCTTCCTACAAGGTCACCCTCATCAACGAGAGCGAGGGCCTCAACAAGACCATCGAGGTTCCCGATGACCAGTACATCCTCGACGCGGCTGAAGAGCAGGGCATTGACCTGCCCTACTCCTGCCGCGCCGGCGCCTGCTCCACCTGCGCCGGCAAGCTGACCTCTGGCACCGTGGACCAGTCGGACCAGAGCTTCCTGGACGACGACCAAATCGAGGCCGGCTTTGTGCTGACCTGCGTGGCCTACCCCACGTCCGACGTGACCATCAAGACCCACTCCGAGGAAGAGCTCTATTGAGCTCTCGGCAAGCTCTGCCTGCCGCCGGTCCCCATCCCCGTCCGCGACGAACTTGGGCATCGGCCCTGGCCACCCGAAAGGGTGGCTTTTTGCTGGGGGGGTTGCCGGTGCAGTCTGCTTTGCCCTGATCCCCCTGGGTTCCCTTGCGGCCCGCCTGGGCCCCGCCCCAAGCCCCAGGCGGGCCCAGGCGGGCAGGCTGGCCTCAGCCGTTGGTTTCCCCCTTCAGCGCCCATTTCTGCCACGCTGGGCCCCCCGGTCCCGTGCCCGCTCCTTTGTCTTCCGCCGAGACGCCCCCGCGAACCATGCCCCAGCAGGAGCACCGCGTGCTGGAGCCCGGCACGGTGCACTCCAGCCCCGGCGGGCAGTTCAGCTACCGCATCCTGGGCCCCTGTTGCCGCCTCTTCGACCGTGAGGAGCTGCCCTGGCCCTGCTGCCGCCTGGCCTGGCGGAGCAAGGAGCCGAGCTGGCGCCGGATCGGCCGCCGCTTCGTGGCCGATCTGGCGGCTCGCCGCTGCCCCTCCTATGCGGTGGAGCTGCTCCAGCCGGGGGCCAGGCCCACCTGCACGGTGATCACCCTCTTCCCCCAGCGGCTGGCACCGCTGCTGCAGGAGTGGTGGTACAGCAAGTTGCCCGACTCCTTCGATCCCACCAACAGCCTCCCGCCGCCGGC
>JBAXOO010000289.1:0-3223 GCA_037133235.1 Cyanobium sp. ELA507 | reverse complement strand
GTCCAGGGGGATTAGGGGGTGGGCCGGGCGGAAGGGGATGGACCCGGTGGTGTCGTGGCTTGGGCAGAACCAGCTAGCCCGGCCGGTTGGGGCCCCTCCCAGCGGTTGAGGGAGCCGAGCTCTAGGTCCAAAGCATCGAAGATCCGGATCACCACAAAGTCCACCATCTCCTCAATCGTGCGGGGGCGGTGATACCAGGCCGGCACCGGTGGGGCAATGCGGGCGCCCGCTTCGGCCAGGAGGGTGAGGTTGCGCAGATGAATCAGGTTCCAGGGCAACTCCCGCGGGGCGATCACCAGCGGTCTCCCCTCCTTGAGGTGCACATCAGCAACCCGCTCAATCAGATCGAGGGCCACCCCGGCTGCGATCCTTCCCACCGTGCCCATGCTGGCCGGCAGGATCACCATGCCACGGGTGCGGAAACTGCCGCTGGCAATCGCCGCCGCCTGGTCATTCCAGCGGTGGCACCGCAGGCTGCCGCTGCTGCAGCCCGTCCGTTCGCGCCAGAACTCTTCCTGTGCCCCGGGTTCGGAGGGAACCCGCAGGCCAAGCTCCGCCTGCCAGACGGCGATCGCGCCCCGGCTGGTGACCATCTCCACCGGCACCTCAGCCTCCAGCAGCAGCTGCAGGGCCCGCTGGGCCAGGGGCTGGGCCGAGGCTCCCGACACGGCGAGCACCACCGGTCGCTGGGAAGGGGCAGGGGTGCTCATGGGCAGGCTGGCCCCACTCAGTGGCTGGCCAGGGCCAGATCGGCCCCCTCAGCATCGGCTCCCTCAGCATCGGCACCAAGGCTGTTGGTGGCGCCTTCAGGGTCGCCGGCCGATTCGGTGTCATCCGCCTGCACCACCGCCAGGTCGATCTGGTGGCGGAGGGCATCCACCTTCTGGATCTCCACCATCACGGTGTCGCCGATCATGTAGGTGCGCCGCCCCTTCCGGCCCACCAGGCGGTTCTGGCGGGATCGGTATTCGTACCAGTCATCCTTGAGGGCGCTCACATGCACCAGTCCTTCGACTTGGGAGGGGGGGACCTCCACGAAAAAGCCGTAGCTCTGGACGCCGCTGATCACGCCCTCCAGGACCTGGCCAACCAGGGGTTCGGCGTAGCGGGCCTGGGCCATCGCCAGCACATCCGCCTGGAATTCCTTCACGAAGCGGTTGCCGGCGTTCAGCCGTTTGACCAGGCCATGGGCTAAATCGTTCTGGAATGGGGTGAGCTGGCTGGGGGGGAGCAGGGCCCAATCGGTGTTGCCGTGGCAGCTGTCGGAGGCCAGGTCCACCCCGCTTTTGTGCCGGACGCTGGGGCGATCCTTTCCTTCCGTCAGCAGGGTCACCAACAGCCGCTGGTTCCAGAGGTCGGCGTAGTGGAGGCTGGGGCAGCACCACGGTGCATAGGCCTGCTCCTCGCCCGCCAGGCCATGGGGTTGGGCCTCCGCCACCAGTTCCACCGGACGCAGACAGTCGCGGAGTTGTTGTTGCAGGGGCCTGCTGCGGTCAGTGGCGGCAAAGGCGGCCGCTAGCTCGGCGGCGTCGGCGTTGCCTTCGGGGCTGAGCTCCAGGGGGATCTCGAGGCTCAAGGCCGCCTTGGCGACATCGTTGAGGGCCTCGGGGTCGGCGCCGGCTTGGGCGGCGAAGAGGCCTGGCAGCTGAAGGGAGGCCAGGTGCCGGCCAAGGGCCCGGTGGGCCACCAGCACCGCTTCGCGCAGCAGGGCGAGAGGCTGGGTGGGTTCGAGTTGCACCAGCCAGCCATCCCGGGGGGCATCGGGCGAAGGAAGGCGCAGGTCACTGAGGCTTTCGATCGCCGGCAGGGCGAGGTCGAGATCCAGTGATCCGCTGGCCAGGCGGCGGCTGCGCAGCAGGCCAGCCACGGTCTGCAGATCCTCCAGCGCATCGAGGTGGTCCTTCAGGGGCTTCAACGCGGCGGGCACGGTGCGCGCCTTAGGTTTGCGCTCCGCCAGGGCCGTCAACGCGGCCGCATCAACCCGCGCGGTGGGGAGGATGGTGCTGAGGCTGAAGCGGAAGTGTTCAAGGCTGCCATCGGCGGCGAGCTCGAGGGCCACTGAGAGCGCTTCGCGGCGTTCGCCCGGCAGGAGGTCCGAGGCCTTGGCCAGAGCCGGAGTCAGCAGGGGCAGCCACTGGGTGCCAGCACAGATGGCTTCCCCCTGTTGTGCCAGCCAGGTGTCGAGGCTGCCGCCGGCGCCCACCCGCTCCCCCACCGTGGGGGCATGGACCCAGAGCCGCCAGCGGCCAGCCTCGAGGGACTCAATCGAAAGGCCGGGGAGGCCTGGGGCTTCGGCACCCTGCCAACCCACGGGCATCAGCACCTTGAGGGCGGTGAGGTCGGTGCGGTCCTTCGCCTCCGGCGTTTTCAGGGTGGCGCGGGGGGCGGCTGGCCTGCCATGGAGCTGATGCTTGGTGAGCAGCAGGTCACGATCGGCGGCTTCGCCGCCGCGTACCGGCAGGCTGCGGGCCACATGGCCGCGGGCGCCGAATTGGCCCACCGGGAAGCGGTCGATCGCCACCTCCACCACGGCCTCCCCGGCCCCTTCGGCATGGGGTTCGTCGTCAGCGGGTAGTTGGATGCTGGTCAGAAGCCGGTCGTCGAGGGGCACCGCCACCAGTTCGCCTTCCTCGCGCTTCTCCACTTGGGCCAACAGGCTGCTGGTGTCCCGGGCCAAGATGCATTGAACCGCCCCTTCGGGGGAGCGACGCCGGCCCCCTTCACGGGTCACCCGCACCAGGACCCGGTCGCCGTTCCAGGCGTGGTTGAGCTGATGGTCGCGGATGTAGATGTCCTCGCCTCCATCTTCGCGAAGGGCAAAGCAGAAGCCCTTGCTGGAACAGCGCAGTCGGGCGGCCACGAACTCGGGATTCTCAAGTTGGCGGAGGGCTTCGTCCTCCTCCTCAACCAATCCGAGTCGGGTAAGAGCATCGAGGCTGATCCGCAGCAGGGTTTTGTCCGCCTTGGTGGTGAGGCCCAGGGCCTTTTCCAGCCGGGCCAGGGGTAGCAACTCGCTGCTGGACAGCTGGTCAAGCAGGTCGGCGACCGTGAACTTCATCGGGGGATCAGCGGTGGATCGCCGCAGCGGCGGCGGGTGGACGGTGGAGGGCAGGGAGGCAGGGATGGCACCCATCGCGCCCAGATCTGGATCGATGGGTGCCCATGGCGGGAAACCACCGGATGGCGACGGTCTTGGGTGGCGGGCAGCGGGGTGGATCCGGCG
>JBAXOO010000288.1:0-3227 GCA_037133235.1 Cyanobium sp. ELA507 | reverse complement strand
GAGCGGGTGCAGGGCTGGGTGGGCCAGGAGGGACCGGCTCTGGCGCGGGGGCTGGCGGCGGTGGGCGGCCTGGATCCCCAGCCTTCGGCCGCCAACTTCCTGCTGGTGCGGGGGAAGCTGAACCCGGGAGGGCCGGTTTCGCTGGAGCCCCTGCGGCTCGCCCTGGAGAACCGGCACCGGATCCTGCTGCGGGATTGCCGCTCCTTTGAGGGGCTGGGGGAAGGCTGGCTGCGGATCGCCCTGCTCGATCGCCGGGGCAACCGCCGGCTGCTCAGGGCCCTGCGGCAGGAAGCTGCCCGACCGGCCGCACCAGGGCGGTGATCAGCTCCGCCAGGCGGTGGTCCGCATCCCGCACCGCCAGCCGTTCCATCCCCGCCCGCAGCTGCAGGAGGGGATCGGCTACGGGGGCGGCCCCCCGCAGTCGGGGTCCGAGCAGGCGCCACACCGCCTGGCCCAGCGCCGCTTCCTCGGGGGGGTGTTGCCACACGATCACGGCGGCCCCGAGGGCGGCGGCGGCGGCGGCATTGGCATCCTGGTGGCGGTCCGCGGCGGCCGGGTAGGGCACCAGGATGGTGGGGGTGCCGCAGACGGCCAGTTCGCTGAGGCTGCCCGCACCGGCCCGGCTGATGGCCAGGTCGGCGTGCTGCAACAGCCCCGGCAGCTCATCGCTGAAGGGGCGCTCCACCACCCCCTCCAGCTGGAAGCGGCCGGCCTCCGGGTCGTTGCTGCCGGTGAGGTGCACCACCCGGCAACCGGCGGCGGCCAGCGCCGGGATCAAGGGGCGCACCATGCGGTTGAGGCCCACCGCACCCTGGCTGCCCCCCATCACCAGCACCAGCGGCCCGCTGCCTGACGGCACCCAATCCGGCAGGGGAGCGGCCTCCAGGAAGGCCTGCCGCACCGGGGTGCCGGTGACCATGGGGTGGCACTGGGGCAACTGCTCGGCGGCCTCCGCCAGGCCCACCGCCACGTGGGTGCAGGAGCGGCCCAGCAGGCGGGTCACCTTGCCCGGCACCGCATTGCTTTCATGGAGCACCACGGGCACGCCGCACCAGCGGGCCGCCAGAATCGCCGGTGCGGCGATGTAGCCGCCACTGCTGAACACGGCATCCACCCCTTCGCGGCGGATCAGGCGCCGCATCGGCCGGGCGGCCAGGATCAACTGGGTCAGGTTGGTGAGCTTGCGCAGGCCCCGACCCTGCAGGCCGCCGGCCCGCACCGTGTGGAGCGGGTAGCGGCTTGGCACCAGGGTGGTTTCCAGCCGGTCCGGCACTCCCACCCAGTGCACCCGCCAATCGGGGGGCAGGGCCTCAGCCACGGCGAGGGCAGGGAAGAGGTGGCCACCCGTGCCGCTGGCGGCGATCAGAAGCGTGGGCATGGGCGGCGGGGGGTATCGCGCCTAACTTAAAAGCCACCACCGTTGGGATTCTGGCCCCGCGCCCGCCCCCATCGATCCCGCGTCCCCGAGTCAGCCTGATGCGACATCCCCGAGCTTTCCCTTCCCTGATGGTCGGGGTTCTGTGTGCCGCTCTGGGGTCGGTGGCGGGGGTGCCCGCCCGGGCCGCCTCCCCCACGCCCGAACTGCTGCAGGCCCTTGAGCGTGCCCTCAACGACCGCGATGACGCCGCGCTGGCGGCGCTGCTGCAGGCCGGTCCGGGCCTGGATCCGGTCCAACTTCGCCAGCGGCGCCAATTGCTTCGCCAGCAGTTCCCCGATCTCAGTTGGCAGGTGAAGGCGGGCACCCCCCAAAAGGATGGCCAGCCGACCGTCAGCATCAACACCACGGGCACCCGGGTCCAGGACGGGGTCAGCTACCGCCTCGATGCCCAACAGACCCTGACCCTCCAGAGCGATGGCCGCCATGTTTCTGGCCAGACCCTGCTGACCGAATCCTCCCTGCTGCGCAGCGGTGAGAAGGCCGTGCCGGTGGTGGTGCAGATCCCGGATGTGGTGCTCACCGGCCAGCGCTACGACGTGGACCTGATCGTGGATGAACCCCTGGATGGTGCCCTGGTGGCCGGTGGTATCGCGGCGGTGAGCCCGGCCCAGGTGGCGGCGATGGAAAGCCCCTCCCTCGAACTTGGTGCCCTCGGCGGCGGCGGCATCTTTAAGACCGTGCGGGCCCCGCTCACCCCAGGCGTCCAGACCTGGGCTCTGTTGTTGGTCCATCCCCGAGGCGTGGTGACGGCCACCAAGCGGGTGCGTGTGGTGGCCGACCGCAAGGTCCTCGAACCCTGAGTTGGGTGGCTCGCCCCCACCGCATCTGGGTCGTCGATGACGACCCAGAACTCCGTTCGATGCTGGCCAGCTACCTGGGGGACCAGGGCTACGCCGTCCGCACCCTGGCCGATGGGGCCCAGCTCACCGCCCGGCTGGAGGGACACCTGGGAGGGGAGAGGCCCGACCTGTTGGTGCTCGACCTGATGTTGCCCGGCAGTGACGGCCTCACCCTGTTGCGTCGTCTGCGCGATGGGGGGGACGACCTGCCGGTGCTGCTGCTTTCGGCCCGGGCCGATGGGGTCGACCGCATCATCGGCCTGGAGCAGGGGGCTGACGACTACCTCGCCAAGCCCTTCTTGCCCCGGGAGCTCACGGCCCGCATCGAGGCGGTGCTGCGGCGCCGCACGCCCCTGCCGCCGGGGTCGCCCCAACCGGAATCCCAACCCATTCACTTCGGCGATTGCCTGCTGGATCCGGCCCGCCGCCGGCTGGAGCGCTCCGGGGCCCCGGTGACGATCACCGCCGGCGAATATGCCCTGCTGGCGGCCTTTGCGGCCCATCCCCACCGGCCCCTGTCCCGGGAGCGACTGATCCAACTGGCCCGCGGCCCCGACAGCGACACCGATGGCCGCAGCATGGATGTGCAGGTGTCGCGGCTGCGCCGGCTGGTCGAACCCGACCCGGCCCGGCCCCGCTATGTGCAGACGGTGTGGGGTTATGGCTATGTGTTCGTGCCCGATGGCCGGCCCCATGGCGGCTGAGCAGGGGCCCCACTGGCGCCGGGTGCTCGGCTACGGCCTGGCCGGCCTTGGGCTGGCTGCCCTGGTGCTTCTGGTGCTCCAGCTTCTGGTGGGGCGGCGGCTGGTGGCCCAGCGCCAGCAGCAACTCGTCACCGAGGTGGCGGCCAACCTGGTGCTCGGTGAGGTGGCCCTGGAACGGTTCACCCCCGCCACCCTGGCCGAGATCGGCGGCTTGCGGCTGGCGGTGGGCCCGCCCCCCCCCGGTTG
>JBAXOO010000287.1:0-3240 GCA_037133235.1 Cyanobium sp. ELA507 | reverse complement strand
GTGGAGCAGGTCAACTCCGCCATGGCGATCACCGGTGGCGCCCCTGCCGAATTCACGCCGGTGCTGTTGGGGATCACCAAGGCCTCACTCAACACCGACAGCTTCATCTCGGCCGCCTCCTTCCAAGAGACGACCCGGGTGCTGACCGAAGCGGCCATCGAGGGCAAGAGTGACTGGCTGCGGGGTCTCAAGGAGAACGTCATCATCGGTCGCCTGATCCCGGCCGGTACCGGCTTCGGGGGCTTTGAGGAGGAGCTGCGGGCCGAGGCGGGTCCCCATCCCGACATCCTTGAGGAGGAGGCCGCCGGCTACCGGCGCATGCAGAATCTCCGGCCCGATTACACCGTGGAGATGCCGGCGCCTGTCGTCTCCGCCGCGGTGCTCGACGATCCCTCCGACGAGGATCTAGAGGCCACCCGCAGTCGCCATGGCATTGAAGCTGCGGCCAGCACCTTCGCCGCCTTCACCCGTCCCGGCGTGGAGGAGGGATTGGAGGAGGAGCTGATCGCCGATCCGGCTGCCCTCGAGGGCCTGCAGGAAGAGGGCTTGCTCAGTGATGAGTGACCTTCCGGCCCCTGGCACGACCGCCCTGGGTACCCCCATCCCCAGCCGCTGGGTGCCCCGCTGGGGTTTCCACGGCCACAACGAACTTCTGCATGGCCGCATCGCCATGCTGGGGTTTGTGGGACTGGTGGCGGTGGAGTGGATTCTTGGCCACGGCATCCTGATTTCGCCCTGATGGCCACTGCCCCGGGGCCAACTTCCCCTACGGCCCCGCTGGCGGTCCAACCGCTGCTAGGCCTTGGATTGAAGGAGCTGGAGACCTGGGCCGAGTCCCAGGGCCAACCCGCCTTCCGCGGCCGCCAGCTCCATGATTGGCTATACGCCCGAGGTGCCCGCAGCCTGGAGACGGTCACCGTGTTGCCGAAGGCCTGGCGCCAGCAGCTGCAGCAGCTGCCTGTGGTGTCCGCCGTCGCGACGGCCGCTCCGAGAGGCCTGGGCGATGCGTTTGGCGCCTCCGCTCCCGATGGCTCTGGAGAGGCTCCCGGCGCCCTAGACACCGCTGATGACTTGGTGGAGCCCGGTCGAGCCCTGCTGGGCCGCTCCCGACTGCTGCATCGCAGCGATTCACTTGATGGCACCACCAAGTTGCTACTGGCCACCGAAGACGGCCTCAGCATCGAAACAGTGGGCATCCCCGCCGGAGATCGCCTCACCGTCTGTGTGAGTAGCCAGGTGGGCTGCCCGATGGCCTGTCGCTTTTGCGCCACCGGCAAGGGTGGTCTGCAGCGCTCCCTGGCGGTCCACGAGATCGTGGACCAGGTGCTGAGCATCCGCGAAGCCATGGACCGGCGTCCCAGCCACGTGGTGTTCATGGGCATGGGCGAACCCCTGCTCAACAGTGAGGCGGTGCTGGCGGCCATCGATTGCCTCTGCCGCGACCTCGGCATGGCCCAGCGCCAGATCACCGTGAGCACCGTGGGGGTGCCGAAGACCCTGCCGACCCTGGCGGAGCGTGCCCTGAAGCGCTTGGGCAGGGCCCAGTTCACCCTGGCGGTGAGTCTCCATGCCCCGAACCAGTCGCTACGGGAGGAGCTGATCCCCACGGCCCACGCTTACCCGATCGCCGCCTTGCTCGAGGATTGCCGCCATTACGTGGCGATCACCGGCCGGCGGGTGAGCTTCGAATACATCCTGCTGGGGGGCCTCAACGATCAGCCCCGCCACGCCGAGGCCCTGGCTTCCCTGCTGCGGGGGTTCCAGAGCCATGTGAACCTGATCGCCTACAACCCCATCGAGGAGGAGGAGTTTCAGCGGCCCTCTACCCAGGCGGTGGAGGCTTTCCGTGCGGCCCTGGTTCGTCGCCATGTGGCGGTGAGTGTGCGAGCCAGCCGTGGCCTGGACCAGGATGCCGCCTGCGGCCAGCTCAGACGTCGGCTGGCGCTGCAGGGCTAGACCGGGGAGGCTGGGCTGGGGCCAGTGCCCGTCAGGTGGCGTCCCGCTCGGGCTCGAAGGAGCCCCGGGGCACGTCTTCCCGCCAGGGGGCCAGCACCGCCAGCAGCAGGAAGGAGGGCACCGCGGCCGCCAGGGTGAGGGCGAAGAAGCTGCTCCAGCCCACCGCAGCGGCCACGAAGCCTGCAGGCGCCGCCAGTACGGAGCGGCTGAGCGCATAGACCCCGGAGAAGAGGGCGTACTGGGTGGCGGAGTAACGGGGATTGCAGAGGCTCATCAACAGCGCCAGGAAGGCTGCAGTGACCAAGCCGCTGGCGAAATTCTCCACACTCACCGTGACGATCAGGCCGGTGAGTCCACCCCCGAACTTTGCCAGGGCCCAGTAGCTGAGGTTGGTGAGGCTGCCGATCAGGCCGAAAACCCAGAGGGCGCGATTGAGGCCAAGGGGTTTGAACAGCAGCCCTCCCACGGCAGTGCCGGCCATCGTGGCCGCAATGCCCCAGCCGCCATTCACGGCACCGATTTCGGTGGCGCTGAAGCCGGCCTTCAGCATGAAGGGCACCGCCATCAGGTTGAGCAGACCATCGGGCCAGCGATAGAGCATCACCAGGGCCAACATCAACAGGGCCCGGCGGCCACCGGTGCGCTGCAGGAATTCCTTGGCAGGGCCCACGATCGCCTCCCGCAGGCTGCGGGGGGGATGGGCCAGGGGCTGCAGGGCAGGGGCCGTGAGGGTGAAAGGCACCACGGCGGCCAGCAGCAGAGCCGACCCCAGGAACGCGGCCGGCCAACCCAGCCAGCCGGCGAGCATGAAGCCACCGGCACCCACCGCCAGCATCGCGGCCCGGTACCCCAGGGCCCCGGCCGCCGCCCCGCCGCCCCGCTCAGCCTCGGGCAGCAGGTCGGTGCGGTAGGCATCCACCATCACGTCCTGGCTGGCGCTCACCACCGCCAGGAGAATCGCCACGGTGCCCACCACGGTGAGTTGGACGGGATCGGCCTGGGGCCGCAGCAGGGCCATGGCTCCGATCACCGCCACCAGGGCGAGCTGCAGCACCAGAAGCCAGCCGCGGCGGCGATCCGGCCAGGGAATGGGCCAGCGATCGAGCAGCGGGGCCCAGAACAGCTTGAGGGTGTAAGGGAGTTCGGCGAGGCTCAGCAGGCCGATCATGTCCAGGGGGATGCCGCTGGCCGTGAGCCAACCCTGCAACAGCTTGCTGCCCACCATGTAAGGGGTGCCGCTGGCCACCCCCTGCGCTCCCACCGCCAGGAGACGCCGCCAAGGGG
>JBAXOO010000286.1:0-3243 GCA_037133235.1 Cyanobium sp. ELA507 | reverse complement strand
CCCCTGGCGGGCGCCGCTCCGCTGCCAGGGGGATGCGCTGCTGGTGGTGCACCTGGCCAAGGGTGGCCCCCCCCAGCTGCTCGACCTCTGGCTGCAGCTTCTGCTGGCCGCCGCCGCCGCACCGACATCTGGCCGCATCCCCGGCCGGGGCGTGTTGATCGCCCGTGACAAAGGCGACCAGTTCGCCACCACCACCCTGCGCCCCCCCGACCCTGAGGCAGCCCGGCTCGAACTGGAGCGTCTGGCCGCTCTGCGTGAGCAGTGGCGTGGCAGCTGCTGGCCCGTGCCGCCCCGCACCGGTTGGCGATGGTGGGAACAGGAGCGCCGGGGGGAGTCCGGCCTGGCGGCGGCGCGTCAGACCTGGGAGGGCGGCCCGATGCAGGGCGGCGAGCGCCAGCGGGCCGAGATGGTGGCCTGCTTCGGCGGGGATCTGCCGGTGGCGGCCCTGCTGGCCGCTCCCTTTGCCGTGCTGGCTGAGCAGTTGTTCGAACCCGTCCAGGCCGCCGTGGCCCCGAAGCCGAAGGCATCCGGGCGGGGGAGCAAGCGATGAGCCCGTTCAACCCCAACACCTTTCCCCTCACCCCGGGGCTGCGGCTGGTGGAGGCCAGCGCCGGCACCGGCAAGACCTTTGCCCTGGCCCACCTGGTGCTGCGGTTGGTGGCGGAGCAGGGCTGGCCCCTGCGGGAGCTCCTGGTGGTGACCTACACCGATGCCGCCGCCGCCGAACTGCGCGATCGGGTTGGCCGCCGTCTGCAGTTGGCCCTATCGCTGCTCGAGCGGCTCGATCAACCGGCGGCAGTGGATCCCGGGGGCGAATCGGATCCAACCGATGGGCGCCCTCAAGCCGATGCAACCCTGCAGGACTGGCTGGAGGACCGGCTCCTTGCCGGTTCCCCCCAGGAGACGACCCTGCTGCGGGGGCGCTTGCTCCTGGCCCTCGAAGACCTCGACGCCGCCGACATCACCACGATCCACGGCTTCTGCCGGCGCACCCTGCAGCGCCAGGCCCTGGAGGCGGGGCGCCCCCCCGAGCTGCGGATCGAGTCCCGCAGCGACGACCTCGTCGCCCAGGTGGTCCACGACTACTGGCAGCAGCAGGTGTTGCCCCTGCCGATGGAGCTGGTGGCCGGCCTCCATGCCGCCCGGCTCGGCCCCGAGCTGGTGCAAAGCCTGCTGGAGACCCTCGATGGTGATCCGGCCCTGCGGCTCGATCCCCTCCCCGGGGAGTTGCCCGTCGAGGCGTCGCTGGCCGAACACCTACCGGAGCTGTTTGCCCAGCGGTGGCGCAGCTTTGTCGACCAGTGGCAGCAGCGGGGGGGCGACCTTCAGGCCGATCTTTGCAGCGCCGCCGCCGACTGGAAGGCCACGGGATCGCAGGGCGGCCCAACGGTGGACATCAAGCCCTATGCCAGCAAGCCCACCAAAAACCGGGTGGCCGAGCTCAGCGCCTGGATCCTCGAGCAGCCGGCGGCGGGCAATTACGAGGCGGTGCGGGCCCAGGGGCTGCTGGGCGACTACTTCCATCCGGGCCCCTTCTGCCGCGTCGCCCGAGCCATCGAGGGGTCCGAGCGGCCCCGATCGCTTCCCCAGGAGCCCCTGCTGCGGGCGGTGGCCAACCTGGTGGATGGTCCCGCCGAGCTGGTGCTGCTTCACGCCTGCCATTGGGGCCGCGCCGAGCTGGTGCGGCGGCGGGAGCGGCGGGGGGTCACCACCTTCTCCCAGTTGCTCGAGCACTTGGACCCCGGCAGTGACCCGGCCGTTGCCAGCCCCCTGCTGGAGGCGGTGGCCGCCCGCTATCGGGCCGCCCTGGTCGATGAGTTTCAGGACACCGATCCGATCCAGTGGCGCATCCTGCAGCGGGCCTTCGGTCAGGGGATGCACCCCCTGGTGATGGTGGGCGACCCCAAGCAGGCCATCTACCGCTTCCGCGGCGGCGACCTCGACACCTACCGCAGCGTCCGCGAGCAGGCCGGCGAGCCCTTTGTGCTCGCCGACAACTACCGCTCCACCGCAGCCCTGGTGGAGGGCTTCAACGGCCTGATGGCGCCCGGCCTGCGGCGTTCCGAGCTCAAGGTGCCCCAGATCGAGGCCCGGGCCCACCGCTGTGGCCCGGCGGGACCGCCGATCGACTTGCTCTGGCTGGGTCCAGAGGATCCCCTCGACCCCTCCCTTCCCTCCCGCACCGAGCTGGAGGCCCGCCTGCCGGCCTGGATTGCCACCAGCCTCGAAACCCTCCTGGCCGCCGACCTGCGCCTGGTCGTCAGCGGCACCGAACGGCCCCTGCAGGCCCACGATTGCTGCCTGCTGGTGGGCAACCACCGCCAGGCGGAGCAGCTGCGCCAGGCCCTGGAGCGCCGCGGCATCCCCTCCCGTTTGGTGAGCAAGGCCGATGTCTTCGACACCCCGGGTGCCACCGCCCTGCAGCGCTTTCTCGATGCCCTGGCCGATCCGGCCGACCCCAACCGATTGCGCCTGCTGGCCGCCTCCCCCCTGCAGGGCTGGAGTGCCGCCACCATCGCCACCACCGATTCCGCCGGCTGGAGTGCCCAGGCGGGCCGCCTCGATGGCCTGGCCCGCCAGATCCAGGGCCGCGGTTTGCTGGGGCTTTTGGCCGATTGGCTGGGGGCTGACACCCTGGCCCGGCTGGCCTGGGGGGGGCGGCTGCTGGCCGATCTGCAGCAGGTGGCCGAACTGGTGCAGGAGCGCATCCACGCTGAGCAGCTCGGCGCCCAGGCCGCGGCCGATTGGCTGCGGCGCCTGCGGCTGGCGGAGGATCGGGTGGTGCCCGAGGAGCATCAGGCCCATAGTGACCGGGCCGATGGGGCCGTTGCGGTGGTCACGATCCACCGCAGCAAGGGGCTGGAGTTTCCGGTGGTGTTCTGCCCCTATCTCTGGCAGGCGGCCTCGGGGGGCCGCCGCGGACCGGCGCGGATCGGCCGGCGTTGGCGGCCCCCCGGCGCCGAGGCCCCCCACCTCGATCTCCACCTCCACAGCAGCTGGGGCCCCGGCCATGGGGCCGACCTCCAGCACCGCCTCGCCGAGGAGGAGGAAAGGGAGCGGCTCGCCTATGTGGCCCTCACCCGGGCCTGCCACCGGCTGGTGCTGGCTTGGGGCCCTGCCAAGGAGCAGCAGTGCAATCCCCTCTTCCCCTGGCTGTTCGCCAGCGCTGAACCGCCCGATCTCGACGACGACAGCCTGGCCGGAACGCCGCCGGCCGTTTGGAGGCAGCAGCTCGAGCAGGAG
>JBAXOO010000285.1:0-3249 GCA_037133235.1 Cyanobium sp. ELA507 | reverse complement strand
GGGTGACCCGGAGTCCACGCCTGCCCGGAGCATCCCGTGTGGCTGCTCCCTTCCGGTCCTGACCAGATTTAGGCGTCCTGGCCGCGTGGGTCCGAGTCGGGACCAACGTAGCAAGGGGCTTCCCTACCGAGGTGGGGGCGGGCCTCCTGCCAGCATGGATCGATCCGCGATGCCCGTGCCGTGCCCCAGCGCCCGCATGATCTGCTGCAGCGCAAGCAGGCCGGTCTGCCGATCTCCGTGCTCACCGCCTGGGATGCGCTCTCGGCGGCGATCGTCGCCGAGGCTGGTGCCGACGCGGTGCTGGTGGGCGACTCCCTCGCCATGGTGGTGCTGGGCCACAGCACCACCCTGCCGGTGACCCTCGACGAAATGCTGCACCACTGCCGCGCCGTGGGGCGGGGGCTCGCCCAGGCAGGCAGTCACCGCCCGCTGCTGATCGCCGACCTGCCCTTCCTCTCCTACCAATGTGGGGCGGATGGGGCGGTGCAGTCGGCCGGCCGGGTGCTGAAGGAGACCCCCGCCGCCGCAGTGAAGCTGGAGGGTGCCGAACCCGAAACCCTCGCCGTGATCGACCGCATGGTGCGCAGCGGCATCCCGGTGATGGGTCACCTCGGCCTCACACCCCAGTCGGTGCATCGGCTCGGCTACCGACGCCAGGCGGAGGATCCGGTGGCGCAGGAGCGCCTGCAACGGCAGGCGCGGGAGCTGGAGGCAGTGGGCTGCTTCGCCCTGGTGCTGGAGCACGTGCCGGCCTCCCTGGCCGGCGTGATCAGCGGCCAGCTCAGCATCCCGGTGATCGGCATCGGTGCCGGCGAGGGCTGCGATGGCCAGGTGCGGGTCACCGCCGACCTGCTCGGCCTCACCCAGCGCCAACCGCCCTTCAGCCAGCCCCTGATCGATGGGCGGGGGCTGGCGATTGAGGCCCTGCGGGGCTGGATCAGCGCCCAGGGCTCTCCCACCAAACAAGAAGCTCCCGCAGCACCGCATTGCTGAGGGCCAGGCCGGCAGGATCGGTGAGGCGCCAGCGGGGCCCCTCGATCCGCAGCAAGCCGCTCTCCTCAAAGGGGGCGAGGTGGCGCCGGAGCGAGCCAAGGGCCTGCACCGAAAGGCCATGGGCCCTGGCCAGCTGATCCATGGGCACCCCTTCCCGGCGCCGCAGGCCCACCAGCATCAGCTCATCGAAGGGCATCCCTTCCCCCTCGCCCCCCCCAGCGGCGGGCTCCAAGGCCGCAGGCTGGGCCTCCAGCCAGGCGCCATAGGCCTCCCGGGTTCGGGGGCGGGCCTGGCGGCGGCCCCAGGGGGCAGCGGTGGCCCCGAGTCCGAAGCCCCACCAGCCCGCGCCGCTCCAGTAGACGCGGTTATGGCGGGAGGCATGGCCCGGCAGGGCGTAGTTGGACACCTCGTAGTGCCCGTAGCCCGCCGCCGCCAGGCGCCCCTGGGTGATCTCCATCAGGTCGGCACCGGTGTCGTCATCGGGGAGGGGGAGGCTGCCGCGCTGCCGCAGCCGCTCAAACACCGTGCCGGGCTCCACGATCAGGTCGTAGATCGATAGGTGGGGCGGCCCTAGGGCGATGGCCTGATCCAATTCCCCATCCCAGCGCTCCCGCATCGCCGCACCGGACCCCTCCTGGGGCACGCCCTGGATCAGATCCAGGCTCCAGCTGGCCAGATCACCGCAGCGCCGAGCCCGATCCAGCCAACCCGCCGCCTCGAGCAAATCGGAGCGTCGATGGCGCCGACCCAAGCTGGCTAGCACGTGATCGTCGAAGCTCTGGCCACCCAGGCTCACCCGGTTCACACCGGCGGCCAGGGTGGCCTCCAGCCGCAGCCGGTCGAAGCTGGCCGGATCCATTTCCAGGGTTATCTCCGCCCCCGGGGCCAGGCCAAAGCGCCGCCGCAGGGCCGCCAACAGCTCACCCACCTGGACGGCCGTGAGCATCGAGGGGGTGCCGCCGCCCAGGTAGACCGTGGAAAGGGGAGGACCGGGCGGTGCCTGGGCGATCTCCCGGTGCAGCTGGAGCAGGTAGGCCGCGATCGAGGCCGAGCCTGGACCGGCCTGGCCATCGGCCCGGTCACCGAGGGGCACCACGGCGAAATCGCAGTAGAAGCAGCGGCGGTGGCAAAAGGGGATGTGCAGATAAGCGCTGCGCGGCGGCGGCCCAGCCGGTAGCTTCAAGGTCCTGTCCGAAGCGGTCACGGCTGGTAACCCCTAGCGGCCCAAAGCCCCGGGATCCGGCATGCTGCCTTGCTGACGTGATGGGCAGCCACGCGATCCCGGCCCCCTGGACCCATGGTTGACTCCCTCATCCTGCTGCTGTTCCTGATCTCGGGCACCGCCACCGGCTGGCTCGGGGTGGACCTGTTGCCCGAATCCCTGCTGCAGCAGGTGACCAACCCGGAGGGCCTGCGAACGGTGCTCGCTGGTTTTGGTGCCTTCTTTGGGCTTCTGGCTGGCTTCTTCTTCCAGCAGCTCAGGCGGCGCCTGATGGCCCAGGTGCGCAGCATGCCCACCGACCTGCTGGTGAGCCGGGCCGTTGGCCTGATCCTCGGGCTGCTGGTGGCCAACCTGCTGTTGGCGCCGATCCTGCTGCTCCCCCTGCCGTGGGAGGTGGTGCTGGTGAAGCCCCTGGCGGCGGTGCTGAGCAATGTGTTCTTCGGGGTGTTGGGCTACAACCTGGCCGAGGTCCACGGCCGCACCCTGCTGCGCCTGTTCAACCCCACCAGCACCGAAGCCCTGCTGGTGGCCGATGGGGTGCTGCAGCCGGCCAGCGCCAAGATCCTCGACACCAGCGTGATCATCGACGGCCGCATCCGGGGGCTGCTGCAATCGGGGCTGCTGGAGGGCCAGGTGATCGTGGCCCAGGCCGTGATCGATGAATTGCAGGCCCTGGCCGATTCCAGCAATGCCGAGAAGCGGGGCAAGGGGCGCCGCGGCCTGAAGCTGCTCTCGGAACTGCGCGAAACCTACGGGCGGCGCTTGGTGGTGAACAGCACCCGCTACGAAGGCAACGGCGCCGACGACAAGCTGCTCAAGCTCACGGCCGACACCGGCGGCACCCTGCTCACCGCCGACTTCAACCTGGCCAAGGTGGCCCAGGTCCAGGAGCTGAAGGTGATGAACCTCAGCGAGCTGGTGATCGCCCTGAGGCCCGAGGTGCAACCGGGCGATGCCCTGCAGCTCAAGATCGTGCGAGAGGGCAAGGAGGCCGACCAGGGGGTGGGCTACCTGGAGGACGGCACCATGGTGGT
>JBAXOO010000284.1:0-3273 GCA_037133235.1 Cyanobium sp. ELA507 | reverse complement strand
CTCCAACACCGCCTGCCCCAGGCGGTGTTGGAGCGGCTTGAGGCGCACCTGGCCTCCCTGGCCCGCTTGGCGGCCGGCTGCCGCCCCGGGCGGCCGGAGGGTTGGCAGCCCCTGCTGGCGGAACGGGATCGCCTGCTGGTGCTCTCTCCCCTGCGCCGCGGGCCGTGGGGGGTGGAGGCGATTCATCGCACCCTGCTCCCTGATGCCGGCGCTCCGGCGGCCTGGCCCGAGGGCCTGCCGGTGCTCTGCACCCGCAACCTGCCCGCTTTGGGCCTCGCTAATGGTGATGTCGGGGTGCTGGTGGGGGCACCCGGCGCCCAGGAGCGGCAGCTGGTGTTCGGGGGAGAGGAACCCCTCTGGGTGCACCCCGCCCAGCTGGCCGGCGCCGCCGAGCCCGCCCTTGCCCTCACGGTCCACAAGGCCCAGGGCAGCGAAGCCCGCGAGGTGATCGTGCTGCTGGGGGGCGACGACCCAGGCCCCCGCCTCCTTTACACCGCCCTCACCCGCGCCCGGGAACGGGCCCTGCTGATCACGGCCCCGTGAACCGGCCAGCGCAGCCGCTGCAGTGGATTGGGCCCAAACTGGCCAGAAAGTCGTTGTGATGGCTGTCTCTGCCGAAGGCTCTCCTCAAGCCTCTCCAGTTCCCTGTTCGGAGCGGGTGCTGCGGCCTTGGGGATGGTTTGAAACCCTGGTTTCCGGCCCGTCAGCAACGGCCGATGGGGCCCCCGGCGGCTACGGCGTCAAGCGTCTCTGGATCGCGGCCCACTGCCGCATCAGCCTGCAGCGGCACCACCACAGGAGCGAACACTGGGTGGTGGTGGCCGGCTCCGGGGAGCTCACCTGTGGGGATCACCGCATCGCGGCGCATCCCGGCACCAGTCTGTTCGTGCCGATCGGCGCCATCCATCGGGCCAGTGCGGGTGCCAATGGGCTGTTGATCATTGAGGTGCAGCGGGGTGATCAACTCCGGGAGGATGACATTGAGCGCTTTGAGGATGACTTCGGCCGGGTGGTAAGCTAAAGCCTCAGCCTTTGAACAAGGGCAAGGCAGCAAGTCCTCCGCTTCCACTACCACGCCTCCACAAGTCAGTGGATGCACGGTTTGGAAGCACGGTTGGAAGCCATCGGGTCGCTGCCGGCCTGCGGAGAAGGATTCACCCAGGCCAAACCTTGACCCAGATTCTTGAAGGCGGCATCCGTCCCGGTGCCACCGATTCCGCTGCGGACCTGAAGTCCCAGTCCACCACCGCCATGACCGACGCTCCGGCGACCCTGGTGACGATCTCCACCACGGCCGAGCCCATTGCCGCTCTCCCGGAGCTGGAGGCCACCCAGGCAACCATCACCGACACCCCGAACGAGGCCAGCCTGCCGCTGACTTCGGAGTTGGTCTCCCAGCCCGCCTCCGAAGCTGAGGCGCTGACAGAAGTGTTGCCCGAGGTGCTGCCCGAAGCCATCGATCCAGCCCCAGTCTCGGGATTTGCCCCGTTCGGACTGGGCGACTCCCTGCTGGAGGGTCTTGCCGCTCTCGGCTTCCAGGAGCCCTCTCCAATCCAGAAGGCTGCCATCCCCGAACTGATGCTCGGCCGCGACCTGGTGGGCCAGGCCCAGACCGGCACCGGCAAAACGGCGGCCTTTGGCCTGCCCCTTTTGGCACGCCTCGACCTCAACCAGCGCACCCCCCAGGTGCTGGTGCTCACCCCCACCCGCGAACTGGCCCTGCAGGTGGCCGATGCCATCACCTCCTACGCCACCCACCTGCGCGGTGTGAAGGTGCTGGCCATCTATGGCGGCGCCGATTTCCGCGACCAGATTCAGCAACTGCGCCGCGGCGTGCACATCGTGGTGGGCACCCCCGGCCGGGTGATGGACCACATGCGCCAGTCCACCCTCGACCTCTCGGGACTGCGCTCCCTGGTGCTTGACGAGGCCGATGAGATGCTCCGCATGGGCTTCATCGACGACGTCGAATGGGTGCTCGAACAGCTCCCCAGCGAGCGGCAGGTGGTGCTCTTCTCGGCCACCATGCCCAACGAGATCCGCCGCATCTCCCAGAAGTACCTGCGCGATCCAGCCGAGATCACCATTCGCACCAAGGCCTCCGATGGCCGCCGCATTCGGCAGCGTTTCTTGATGGTGAATGGGCCCCAAAAGCTCGAAGCCCTGGAGCGGGTGCTTGAGGCTGAGCGCAGCGAAGGCACGATCATCTTTGCCCGCACCAAGGCGATCACCCTTGCTGTGGCCGAGTCCCTTGAACAGCATGGCTATGAGGTGGCCGTGCTCAACGGCGACGTGCCCCAGGCCCTGCGGGAGCGCACGATCGAGCGCCTTCGCGATGGCCGGGTCGACGTGCTGGTGGCCACTGACGTGGCCGCCCGCGGCCTCGATGTCGAGCGGATCAGCCTGGTGATTAACTACGACATCCCCTTCGATGGGGAGGCCTACGTGCACCGCATCGGTCGCACCGGCCGGGCTGGCCGCAGTGGTGATGCCATCCTCTTCCTGACCCCGCGGGAGCGGCGCTTCCTTGGCGGCCTTGAGCGCGCCACGGCCCAGCCGATCGAACAAATGGAGGTGCCCTCCAACGCCACCATCAACCAGCACCGTCTCGACCTGCTGCGCCAACGCCTCACCGAGAAACTGCAGACCCCGGTGGGCAGTGAGGAGGAGCGGGCCCTTTTGGCCGAGATCCTGCAGCGGGTGAGCGGCGAACAGAAGACCAGCCCCGAGGCCCTGGCCCTGGCGGCCCTTCAGCTCAGCCTGCGCGGTAAGCCCCTGCTGCTGCAAGGCCAGGAGAATTGGTCCACGCCCCGTTCGGCGCGGGACCGTGATGGCGACCGCAGCCGGCCCGCCGGCGCTGAGCGGGCGGGGGGACGCCGTCCTTCGCCTGAATTAGCCGATGGTCCGCCCGAGGCCCACATGGAGCGCTTCCGCATTGAGGTGGGCTGGCGCGATCGGATCAAGCCCGGCAACATCGTGGGCGCCATCGCCAACGAGGCCGGTCTCAATGGCCGCTCGATCGGTCGCATCCGGATCTTCGATGCCCATAGCACCGTGGATCTCCCCCGCGGTATGCCCGAAGACGTCTTTGCGAGTCTGCGGAGTCTGCGGGTGATGAACCGGGAGCTTCAAATTACCCGTCTTCCCGACTGATCCCACCCTCTGGCCAACCCTCAACCAGTTCCGTCCTCCAGCCCATTCCCCCAGCGCCCGAACCCTGTGCCCCGCCAGCACCCGATGAAGCCCGTCTCCTTGGCCCTGGCCATCAGCGTT
>JBAXOO010000283.1:0-3277 GCA_037133235.1 Cyanobium sp. ELA507 | reverse complement strand
GGCTTAAGCTGTTCACTTCACCCCTCGGCTCTGCCGGCGGCTCTAGTCAACCTCTCCGCCGTCCATGTCCTCCAGCGCGACCTCCAGCACAGCACCACGAAGCAACGATCCGTACGCCCGTGAAGATCAGATCTTCCCCACCCTCACCGCGGAGGCGATCGAGCGGGCACGACCATTCGGATGCGAGGAAAGCCATCGCGCTGGCACGATGCTGTTTGAGCGTGGCGACCAGGAGGTTGATTTCTTCATCGTGTTGGATGGAACAATCGAGATCATGGAGAAGAAGCTGGATCACATCAATGTGATTCGCGTGCACGGCAAGAACCACTTTACAGGCGATATTGATCTATTTAATCGACGCAAAATCCTAGTGGGCGGCAGGCTCGGCGAGGATGGGCGTGTGCTCAGAATCACGCCATCATCCTTCCGTCGCCTGATCACCGCAGAACCTGATATCGGGGAAATCATCCTCCGGGCCTTCATCCTGCGCCGAACGGCCTTTATCTCCCACTCCCAGGGGGGCGTGACCCTGATCGACACAGGCACCACGGCCGATGGGGTACGGCTTGAACGTTTCCTGCGCCGGAATGGCTATCCCATCACCGCCATCCGCGAGGTCTGCCAGGAATACAACAAAACGATGGAGCGCTATGGACTGCAGACCGAGCAGCTGCCGGTGGTGGTGATCCACCTCAACGACCAGGTGTTGTTTCAGCCCAGCAACCACGCCCTGGCCAAGGCCCTCGGCCTGGTTGAGGAAATCGACTGCTCACAGGTGGTGGATGTGGCGATCGTGGGCGGGGGACCGGCGGGTCTTTCGGCAGCCGTTTATGCAGCATCAGAAGGCCTGAGCACGTTGCTGCTGGAGGCAGAAGCCCCCGGCGGCCAAGCCAGTACCAGTTCTAAGATTGAAAACTACCTGGGCTTCCCGACCGGTATCAGCGGTGAGGGGCTAGCGGGCCGCGCCCAGATCCAGGCGATGAAGTTTGGCGCCACCATCTCCCTGCCGATGCGGGCTACCGGACTCGATTGCAGTGACTATCCCTATAGCCTCCAGTTTTGTGCTGAAACCGAGAATTCCCATACATTGCGGGCACGCGCCGTAGTTATTGCTAGTGGTGCAACCTATCGCACACTGGAGCTGCCGAATGGGGGTGATTTTGATAATTCGGGTATCTATTATGCCGCCACCACCCTGGAAGGTGACCTCTGCCGCAATCAAGAGGTGATCGTGGTGGGGGGTGGCAATTCAGCCGGCCAGGCAACGGTATTCCTCTCCTCCCGGGCCCGTCATGTGCACCTGTTGATCCGACGCGAAAGCCTGGTGGACACGATGTCTGATTACCTGATCGGCCGAATCCTATCCTCGGACCGCATCACCCTGCACCCCTACACCGAAATCGTGGAACTCGAAGGCGATCGCCACCTGGAGGCTGTCACCTGGCAACAGATTCAGACCGGGGGCAAAGAGCGGCGGCCGATCCGCCATGTGTTCCTCATGATCGGTGCCCAGCCCAATACCGACTGGCTGCATGGCAGTTTGCAAACGGACTCCAAGGGGTTCATCCGCACTGGACAGGCAGTGGATGGCCAGCAGGGTTGGCCCCTGGAGCGGCAGCCCATGATGCTGGAGACCAGCCAACCTGGAGTCTTTGCCGTGGGGGATGTGCAGGCCGGCAGCACCAAGCGGGTGGCTTCGGCCGTCGGACTCGGGGCGATCTCGGTGAGCCACATCCATGCCTTCCTGGCGGAGCAGGCCGAGGCTCAATCTCTAGAGCAGACCTGAGCTACTGCACCACACTTCCAGAGGCCAGAGGGTCTTCAGATTCGGATGCATAAGTTGCAGAGCCTGTCCAGGAGTGTTTGAGGCAGGGAGCCTGTCGTTGGCTGAAATCAGCGGGTTCCCATCACCACCTTCGTCCATAGAGTTGGAAGGCGGCCCAGTGAAAGGGGTGCATCCAGAAGCCATCGGGATGACGGCGGAGTTCCTGCTGGGTTTGCAGCAGCGCTTGTTCCGGCCGTAGCCCCTGATTCAGATGGCGATAAAAGACCTGCATCAGAATACTGGTTTACTTGTCACTCACTTTCCACAGGGACAGCAGGGAACTCTCCGCACCTGCGACGGCAATGCCGCGGCGCAACCCATAGACGCCGTCACCCAGTTCAATGCTGCCCTTGCCAGCATCACAGGCGGAAAGAGTGACCAACTGGGTGCCCTCTAGATCTAACTGAGAGATTTCGAGGGCGGTGAGCAGGCCGTCGTCAGCCCTGGGCCACGGCGAAGGCGAAATGGGAGCGCCAATTGAGGCGATTCCCCAGGCCCCCGTGCAGGAAGATGAAGGGGGGTGCACCACCAGGCTGGTGATTCACCGTGAGCTCAAGCCCCTTGCGAAGTTGGATCGTGATCCCTTCGTCCATGGCGTGGCCCTGGCCCGGGTGAATCCATTCTCCTGCCACCTGCTTCCAGGTCCGCTCGCTGCGATCGGAATGGGCGCGGACTGGATGCGGGTCATACATTTCCTGCCACCCGGCCGCCCTCCGTGGCTGATCCAAGCGTCTTCGCCCTGCTGCCCTACTGGCATTCACTGGTGCTGGGCCTGGTGGTGGGCCTCACCGAATTCCTGCCGATTAGCAGTTCCGCCCACCTGGCAGTGGTGCCAGTGCTGCTCGGCTGGGACGATCCGGGCCTGGCCCTGAGCGCCTTGATCGAACTCGGCAGCAGCGGGGCCGTGATTGCCTAGTTCCGCCGCGACCTGGTCCGCATCGCCCGGGCTGTGCGGACGCCCTTGAAGCGGGGCGAGTGGTCCTCTGCCGACGCCAGGCTGGGGCTGGCCATAGCCGCCGGCATAGATTCCGCCGCCGCCCCAAACAGAAGCCGCGTTCTGCGTGATGATGTTGTTGAGGATCGAGGGCGAGGAATCATAGGTACAGATGCCGCCGCCTCCGTAGTTGGCGGACGTGTTCGCCGAGATGGTGTTGCTGGCGATAATGGCAGGCGAGGAGTCGTAGCACAGAATTCCACCGCCGCCGTAGTGAGACGCGGTGTTCTCGCTGATGGTGTTATCTCTGATGGTCGGCGACGACTTGGAGCAAGCGATGCCTCCGCCGCCATAGCTGGAGGATGTGTTCCCCGTGATCGCGTTGTGAATAATCGTCGGCGAGGAGTTCGAGCAGTCCGCGGGCGGCGGTGCTGGCCTGTTGGTTGGACAGGTGGTCGCGGGCGCGGGCGAGGGCGGCCTGGAATCGCTCGGGTTTAAAGGGTTTGAGCAGGTAGTCC
>JBAXOO010000282.1:0-3277 GCA_037133235.1 Cyanobium sp. ELA507 | reverse complement strand
ACCTGCGCGAGGCCACCACGCTCTACCTGGAGGAGTTCCCCGCCGTGATCAAAGGCCACCCGCTGGTGACCATGTTCACGGTTCCAGCCCATGCCTAAGGGCAGCCATGTGGTGATGCGGAGCGGCAGCAGGGGTTGCGTCGTTCCTCTCCACAAGCCAGTCAAGGTCGGCACACTCGCCGGTCTGCTGAGACAGGCCCAGGTGGATGTTCACGACTTCCTGGACCTGCTTTGAGGTAGTTCTGAGCTGGGCGGTGCTCTGGCAGGCCGGAGCCTGGCGCGAGGAGCTGATCCAGCTGCTGCGGCTACTCGCCAAGCGTGCCGATCGCCGCCTCCACCCGCTGCCCTGGGCCTTGCCGGTGCCGTTGCGCGTGCACGGCCGCTACATACGCGCCGAGATCGAAGCCGCCTTTGGCGTGCTCACCACCGAATCCCCCTGGATCCACCGCGAAGGGGTGCTCTGGCACCAAGCCAGCGCCACCGACCTGCTGTTCATCACCCTGCGCAAAAGCGAAGCCCTCTTCTCCCCCTCCACCCGCTACCGCGACCTGGCCCTCGGCCCTTCGTGTGTCTGGGGTTTGCGTCCTACGAAAGCCACCACGAGGGCGAGCGGCCGATGGCGATTCGCTGGCGGCTGGAGCGCCAGATCCCGGCGGCGTGGTTACCGGTGATGGCGTTGGCGGTTTGAGGGGACACGCAGGGGCCGCTAGCGTGTTGACATGATTCAATCCCGCATCACCCACAACCCCGCCCAGTGCGGCGGCAAACCCTGCATCAGAGGGATGCGGATCCGCGTGAGTGATGTGCTCGATCTCTATGCCGCTGGGCTCTCCCCTGATCAAATCCTCAGCGAACTTCCCGATCTCCAGCCAGAGGATTTGGAGGCGGCCCTGAGCTATGCAGCTCATGAGTTGAATCATCCTGTTCTGGTGGCGTGATTCTCTGGCTTGATGCGCAGTTGTCGCCAGCTCTAGCGAGTTGGATCAGTGAGCGATTCACCCCGATTCAAGCGGTTCCTGTTCGTGAACTTGGACTCCGCAATGCTGATGACCGTGAGATCTTTGCGCAGGCCCGATTAGCAGGAGCCATTGTGATGACGAAGGATCGCGACTTCCTGCATCTTCTCTTCGGGCAAGGCCCACCTCCGCAGGTGATCTGGCTGCGGGTGGGTAACAGTTCCAACCAGGCACTTCAGGCCGTGCTGCTGCGCACCCTCAAGGAGGCTGTGGCCAGCCTTCGTGAAGGTGAGCCTTGGGTGGAAATTCGCTCGCCCGTCTGAGACTGGCTGCATCCGCTGCCTTGGGAGCAGCCACCGCGAAGGCGTGCTCTGGCACCAAGCCAGCGCCACCGCCGCCTCCCCCACCGGCCAGCGGTATATCCACCACCAGGCGTGCAGCTCACGGGTACTGCTGTTCGTGCGCGAGCAACGCAAACAGGACGGCCGCCCCGGCACCCCCACCGAACCCTTCGTATGCCTCGGCTTTGCCATCTACGAAAGCCACGAGGGCGAGCGCCCCATGGCGATCCGCTGGCGGCTCGAGCGGGAGATCCCAGCGGCGTGGCTGCCAGGCTGTTGCTTGGCATAAAAGTGGCGTTGGCGGTTTAGCGTCATTGCCGGCCCTGCTCCTGCATGCACCGTTGGCCATGGTCGTCAGTTCCGAACTCCTGATCCGTCGTCTGCGCGAATGCACTCCAGCCTGCACTGCGCAATTCGGCGTGCGCAGCCTGCGCATCTTCGGTTCCTGGGCCCGAGGCACGGCCACACCCAGCAGCGATGTGGATCTGCTGGTGGCCTTCGATGGCCCCGCCACGGCCAGGCGCTTCTATGGCCTCCAGCTGTTTCTGGAAGACCTGCTTGAGCTGCCCGTTGATCTGGTCACGGAACAGGCCCTCCGCCAGGAGCTCAGGCCTGCGGTGGAAGCCGATGCCATCACCCTCTGAAGGCAGCGCCAGACGCGACTGGCGTCTCTATGCGCAGGATATGCAGTGCTTCGCCCAACGTGCCGTGGGTTACTGCGCAGGTTTGGATCGTGCGCAGTTCGAGGCCAACCAGCTCATGCAGGATGCTGTTCTGCGCAATCTCGAGCTCATCGGTGAAGCGGCAACTCGCATCCCGGATGACGTCAGGCTTGCCCATGCAGAAATCCCCTGGCGGCAGATCATTGCGATGCGCAATCAACTGATCCACGCTTACCTGGGAGTCGATCTTGATGTGGTGTGGGATGTTGTGCAGGTAGTATTGCCGTTGCTGCTTCAACGGCTAAATGCAGTGATTGACTGAGGGGCTAACGCTTGCCGTCCTGATACCTCCACGCCAGGGCGATTCACGGCGGAAAAGGGATAAGCCACATACCCATCGGCGTGGCGCTCCAGAACAAGTTTCAGCTGTTGGATCGAAGCCGCCTTCGGCGTGCTCACTACCGAATCCCCCTGGATCCACCGCGAAGGCGTCCGCTGGCACCAAGCCAGCGCCACCGACCTGCTGTTCATCACCCTGCGCAAAAGCGAAGCCCTCTTCTCCCCCTCCACCCGCTACCGCGACCTGGCCCTCGGCCCCTCGCTGTTCCACTGGGAGAGCCAGAGCAACACCCGCGCCGCCGCCTCCACCGGCCAGCGCTACATCCACCACGCCGCCCGCGGCTCCCGGGTGCTCCTGTTTGTGCGCGAGCACCGCAAGCAGGATGGCCGCCCCAGCGCCCCCACCGAACCGTTTGTGTGTCTGGGGTTTGCGTCCTACGAAAGCCACGAAGGCGAGCGGCCGATGGCCATCCGCTGGCGGTTTGAGGGGGGGCAGGGCAACAGGCCAAGTGGGACGGCGCCTGATCAACCCTGGGTGCTGAACAACGACTTGCCACCTAAAATGACGGGATCGCGGTGTGGGCTGGTTTCATGAAGGGGGAGCTGACTGCAGTGATTGAGCCGGCTCCTGAGGGAGGCTTCTGGGCGATCTGCCTGGAGATACCAGGCGCTAACGGACAGGGTGAATCCATCGAGGAAGCCAAACAAGATCTGCAGGCAGCGATTGAGCTTCTGCTTGAGGATCGTGAGGCTGAGATCAGTCGCGGACTGCCGCCTGATGCCATGCGCATGCCACTGCAGATCGGATGAAACGCCGCGATCTGGAGCGGAGGCTTCGCATGGCTGGCTGCCTCCTCAAAAGGGAAGGTACTTCACATTCCATCTGGATCAATCCCGCCACCGGTGTGAAGGAAGCTGTGCCCAGACACAACGAAATCAAGGAACCCCTGGCCCGGAAGATCCTTGCCAGCCTCGGCGCT
>JBAXOO010000281.1:0-3294 GCA_037133235.1 Cyanobium sp. ELA507 | reverse complement strand
AGTCGCCGTTTGTGACCAGCGGCCTGCGGCTCGGCACCGCCGCCTGCACCACCCGCGGTTTCGATGCCGATGCCTTCCGCGAGGTGGCCGATGTGATCGCCGATCGCCTCCTCAACCCCGAAGACGGCGCCATCGAACTGCGTTGCCGCGAGCGGGTGGCTGACCTCTGCAGCCGTTTTCCGCTCTATGGCACCGAACGGGTGCTTCAGCCCACCTGAAGTGTTGCCCCACCTCCTTAAGGTGAACTCCAAAGGTGCGCCGCTCCCAGGTCCGCTGCCGTGACCCTCGCCTACAGCCCCAACGCGGCGGCACTTCTCACCGTTGTTGTAGCCGGCCTGCTCACGGCACTCGTGGTGCCACTCGTGCGGCAGAGCGGCCTGCGCTGGGGGCTCGTGGATCGCCCCGATCCCCGCAAGCAGCACACAGCCCCGATGGTGCGCCTGGGGGGGATCGGCATTGTGGCCGGCTTCAGCCTCGCCCTCACCCTCACCTGGCTGGCGGGGGGCTTCGCCGACCTGGCCCCCGATAAGGATCGCCTGATCTGGACCACCCTGGCCGGAGCCCTCTGCTTCTTCGTGATCGGCCTGGCCGATGACCTGTTCGCCCTGCCCCCCCTGCCGCGGCTGGTGGGCCAGGTGGCTGTAGCGATGGCGGTGTGGGATCAGGGTGTGCGGATCGGCAGCATCGAACTCCCCTTCGATGCCCTCAATGGAGCCCACCTCAGCCTTCCCCCGCTGCTCAGCCTGCTGGCCACGGTGGTTTGGCTGGTGGGCATCACCAATGCGATCAATTGGCTGGATGGTCTTGATGGCCTGGCGGCCGGGGTGAGCGGCATCGCTGCGATCGGCCTGCTCTCGGTGAGCTTCAGCCTCGCCCAGCCCGCCGCCGGTTTGCTGGCGGCGGCCCTGGCTGGCGCCTGCCTCGGTTTCCTGCGCCACAACTTCAACCCCGCCCGCATCTTCATGGGCGATGGCGGCTCTTACTTTCTTGGCTTTGCCCTGGCGGCGATCAGCATCGTGGGACCCGCCAAAGGGCTCACCGGTGTGAGCTTGCTGCTGCCGCTGCTGATCCTCTCGTTGCCCCTGGCCGACATGTCGGCCGTGATCATGGGCCGCCTCCGGGAGGGGCGCTCCCCCTTCTACCCGGACCGGCGCCACCTGCACCATCGCCTGCTGCGCTCAGGCCTCAGCCATCGCCGCACGGTGGTGGTGATCTATGCCTTCACCCAGTGGCTGGGGGCCCTGGCCCTGGTGTTGGCCAACGCCGAAAACCGCTTCCTCTGGCTGGCCCTGGCCACCGCCGTGCTGATTGGCGTGGTGGTGCTCAGCCGCCGCAGCATGCAGGAGGAGACCCGCTGACCCGGCGGGTGCCTCGGATCCCCAACCCCTCTCCCCCATGGATTCCCTGGTCTCAGGTCCCTCATCGGTTCCCCTTTCGCCTCCCGCCAACGCAGCGGAGCCAGCGGCGATCGAGCGCTCCGTGGAGGTGCTCTGTGTGGGCACCGAGCTGCTGCTCGGCAACATTCTCAATGGCAATGCCCGCTGGATCGCCGAACGGCTGGCCGGCCTGGGCATTCCCCATTACCGCCAAGAGGTGGTGGGCGACAACCGGGAGCGGCTGATCGCGGCAGTCCGGGCCGCCGCAGGCCGTTGCCGGGTGCTGGTCACCACCGGAGGCCTGGGGCCCACCCCCGATGACCTCACCACCGAGGCGATCGCTGCCGCCTTCGGCACGCCCTTGGTGGAACACCCCGCCATCTGGGAGTCGATCCGGGCCCGCATCGAAGCCCGCGGCCGGGTTGTGGCCCCCAGCAACCGCCGCCAGGCCTTTCTGCCCCAGGGCGCGGCCGTGCTCCCCAACCCCACCGGCACCGCCCCCGGCATGGTCTGGAGCCCAGCGGCGGCGGATCTGGGCTTCCCGATCCAGCCCGGGTTCACCGTGCTCACCTTTCCGGGGGTGCCCAGCGAGCTCCACGCCATGTGGGAGGGCACGGCTGACCCCTGGTTGCGGCAGGCCGGCCTGGCCCAGGGGGTGTTTGCCAGCCGCCTGCTGCGCTTCTGGGGGGTTGCTGAATCCACTCTGGCCGAGCAGGTGGCCGACCTGTTGGCCCTGGAGAACCCCACCGTGGCGCCCTATGCCGGCGCGGGGGAGGTGAAATTGCGCCTCACCGCCCGGGCAGAGGATGTTGCCCAGTCCGCCGCTCTGCTCGATCCGGTGGAGGCCGAGCTGCGCTCCCGCACCGGATCCCTCTGCTTCGGCACCGACGACGACAGCCTGGCCTCGGTGGTGCTGGGGCGGTTGCGGGCCCGGGGTGAAACCCTGGCCGTGGCCGAATCCTGCACAGGTGGTGGCCTTGGTGCCGCCCTCACCGCGGTGCCCGGCGCCTCCGATGTCTTCCTTGGTGGGGTGATTGCCTATGCCAATGGCATCAAGGAGTCCCTGCTGGGCGTGCCCGCCGCCTTGCTCAACCGGTGGGGGGCGGTGAGTGACCCCGTGGCCCAGTCGATGGCCGAGGGGGTGCGAGAGCGCACCGGCAGCACCTGGGCCTTGGCCGTGACCGGCATCGCCGGGCCGGGGGGCGCCAGCCCCGACAAGCCGGTGGGGCTGGTCCACATCGCCCTGGCAGGGCCCCACGGCACGACCAGCAGCCCGGTGCGCTTCGGTGAGGGCCGCGGCCGAAGCTGGATCCAGACCCTCACGGTGGGGGAGGCCCTCAACCGGCTGCGGCTGGCCCTGGCGGCGGGCTAAAGCCCAGCCCCAGCCTGGTCTTAGGCCGCCAATCGCCAACCGCTGGCAGCCACCAGCCGGTTCGGCACCACGGTTGGCAGCCTTCCCGCGAGGGCCTGGCATGGCCAGGTTCGGCCGATCGGCCACGCTGGAACTTCACCGGGCTCTCGTCATGCTTTCCGCCAGCAGCTCCTCGCCCCGGATCGTGGTGCTGGATGGCTTCACCACCAACCCCGGCGACCTGGGCTGGGAGCCCCTGGAGCGCCTCGGCACGCTCACGGTGCATCAGCGCACCCCGCCCGAGCTGGTGGCCGGCCGCATCGCTTTGGCCGATTTGGTGGTCACCAACAAAACCCGCCTTGGCGTCGCCGAACTGGCCGCGGCGCCGGCCCTGCGTGGCATCTGCATGCTCTCCACCGGCCACGACGTGGTGGATGGGGCAGCGGCGGCCGCCCGGGGGGTGCCCCTGTGCAACGTGCCCGAATACGGCACCGCCTCGGTGGCCCAGGCCGTCTTCGCCCTGATCCTGGAGCTCACCAACCGCACCGGTCTGCATGCGGAGTTGGT